>NZ_JBFTLC010000020.1:0-87092 GCF_056396245.1 Arthrobacter sp. 05T423 | reverse complement strand
CATCAAACGCTGGCGCTACCGGGTGTTCTCCATTGCCGGGAAAATCATCACCCGCGCCCGCCGGAACCAACTGTTGCTGCCGGAATCAGCCCCAGAAAGGGACCTTCTGAAACTGCTGCTGGAGAACACCGGCCGCCTCAAACAACTCCCGCCCGCTCCCGGCTGAGCCCCGGCTGATCGTGTCCCGACGACCAGCACACAACCGGATGTGGAACCGGCGCCAAGCCCGAGGCGAACCAACGGGCCACACCAGACTGCCCGAAAACGGAAAACAACCACCGATCAACCAGCCACTCAACGCAGCGACCCTCACGCACGACTATGAAAAATCGGGGCTAGCCGGCCCTTTACGTGAAGATGTCCGCGACGTACCTGCCGTGTGTGCGCTCCACCTCGTCCATCCAGGCGTCGGCGTCCTCTGCCGACGCGCCGGTGGCCTCCTGGTAGATGCGCTCGCAGGTTTCGCGGACCTCCGGTGCCATGTTTTTTCCGTCGCCGCAGACGTACACCGTGGCGCCCTGCTTCACCAGCTCCTTGACATCCGCCCGGTCCGCCCACAACCGGTGCTGGACGTACTTCAGCCCGTCGGACGGCGCGTTGGAGAAAACCGGCCGCAGGTCCAGGTTGGCCTGCTCCGCCCAGGACGCCAGCTCCGCCGCATAGAGGAAGTCGGTGTCCGGCGCCCGGCAGCCGAAGAACAGCAGCGACGGCGCCGGCCGGATCCCCTCGGCCTGGGCCCGCAGTGCCCGGTCCTGCACGAAGCCGCGGAACGGCGCCAGCCCGGTCCCGGCGCACACCATAATTACCGGCATGGCCAGCGACTCCGGCGGGTGGAAGGCTGCGTTCGACGGCCGCACCGTCACCGCCACCCGTGAGCCCGGCCGCGCCTGGGCCAGGTACGTGGACGCCGCGCCCTCGAACGTGCCGCGCCCGGACCACGCCGGCGCCTGTACGACGGCGAACGTCAGGGTCGCGTGGTCAGGGCTCCACAGCGGCGACGACGAAATGGAGTACCGCCGCGGGGTCAGCTGGGTGAGCAGTTGCAGGAACGACGTGAACGGCAGCTGGCACGAAGGGTACATCTCCAGCAGGTCCAGCAGCGAGACGCGCTTGTCCACGATCTCCGCCGCATGACGCTCCCGGTCCTGCGCGAGGGCCTCGAGTTCCGCGCGCTCCGCCGGATCCGCCGCCACCTCGGCCAGCTGCTCCAGCTGCGGCCGGGTCGCGGGAACCGCGAGTTCCATGTAGCTGCTCAGCAGCTCACCCACGGCCACGGGCGTGCCGGTGGGAAGGAACGTGTCCCCGTGCTCCATGGCCAGCACCACGTGGGAGTCGTAGTCCAGGCTGAGCCGGGTGAGCGCGCGCTGCACCAGGTCGCTGGGATTCAGTGGCAGCACGGCCAAGTAGTCGCCGGTCCGGTAGCTCATACCCTCCGGCAGCGCGATCTCCACGTGCCGCTTGGACCGGGCGTTGGGTTTGGTCAGGTCCACCAGTTCCCGGTTGACGACGACGGTTCCCACGGCCAGACCGTTCTGGCGCAGCAGCGTGTCCCGGACGTTGCCCAGGAACTGGACGGCCAGCTGCGGTTCCCCGGTGGGCGCACTGGTCCGCTGCCCGAGGGCGCCGTCCACAGCCGGCCAGAATCCCGCGTACCACTCCTCGAAATCACCGAAGAAGTCACCGCGGGCGTTGGCCTCGCCGCGGTGGTAGATCCGTTCGGCGCCGGCCGCCTCGAGCCGGGCGTCGATGGCCTTGGGCACCTCCTGATAGGTCCGCGCCCAGTCCTTGTTGCCGTTGCCGAACACCGTGTACCGCACGCCGCGGAGGCTGCCCGGCTGCAGGCCTTCGGTCCAGGCCATGAACTTCCTGGCATTGTCCGGCGGCATCCCCTCATACGAGGAGGCGACGACGGCCACCATACCCTCCGTGGGCAGCCCGCCGGCCGCCCCGTCCAGCGGACCGATCGTGGGGCTATAGCCCCGCCGCCCGGCGTCGTTCGCTATCCGCTGCGAGAAGTCCTGGGACGTGCCCGCATTGGACCCGTACAGCACCCGGACCGGAACGCCGTTGGCAGAGGCCGCCGGTGCCGGCGCTTCCGCCGTCCGTGCCTGTCCGCTTTCCTGTACGACGGCGGCACTTGCCGCTGCCTCGATCCGGACGTCCCGCCGTCGGACGTGGACGTACAGGCCTTCCGGCTTCATGGTGAGCGTGTGCTTGATCTTCAGCTCATAGCCGGGGTCCGCCGGGGTGATGTCGAAGCGCTGCAGGGCTTTGGCCAGGAACAGCATGGCCTCCTGCAGGGCGAACCCGCGGCCGATGCAGGAGCGCTGCCCGTTGCCAAACGGCTTCCATGCATTGGGCGGGACCGACGCGTACCGTTCCGGGGCGAACCGGTCCGGGTTGAAGAGCGCAGCATCTTCTCCCCACGCCGCCTTGTCACGGTGCAGCTGGGGGATCAGGATCATGATGGTCTGGCCCTTGGGCACCTCATACTTGCCGCCGATCACCGTGTCCTCGTACGGGGCCACGTTGAACGCCGGGGCGGTGGGCCACAGCCGTAGCGTCTCTTTCAGGATCTGGTCCAAGTAGCCCAGCCGGGGCAGGTGTTCGAACTTGGCAGTCTCACTGCCCAGCACCTCGTCCACCAGGGCCTGCGCCTTACGCAGCACTTCCGGATGGCGCATGAGTTCGTAGATGGTGAAGGAGAGCAGGCCGCTGGTGGTCTCATGGCCGGCCACCAGGAACGTGACCATCTGGTTTACGACGTTGTCCTCGGGCAGGCGCTCGCCGGTCACCGGGTCCGCCGCGTTCAGCATGGTGTCCAGGATGTCCTCGCTGCCTTCCGGACTCGGGTTCCGGCGCCGGTCGCTGATGAGCTGCTCAGCCACCTCCTGCATCAGCGCACGGTCCTCCTCCAGCTGATGCCGCTTGCGGACCATCAGCTTGTTCTGCACCGGCAGCCGGCGCGACCGGTCCCGGGACTCCATCAGGGAACGGACCATGGCGCCGATGAAGGGATGCATCTCGTCGCGGTAGAGGCTGTTGAACCGGTAACTGAACGAGCAGAGTGCGATGGTGTCCAGGGTCAGCCGCGTGGTGTTGTCAGGGATGTCGATCCGTGCCGTGGGTCCGAGCCGCTCCCACTTGAGCAGCAGCTGCTCGAGGATGTCGTCCATGCCGGCGAACATCCTCTTCAGGGCCTTTGGGCCGAAGGCGGGCATCAGGATCCGGTGCGCCTTCTGCCAGTTGGGTTCCTCCGTTTCGGCGGTGAACAGGCCGTCGCCAGCGGACTCCCGCACCTGGCGCAGGGAGATGCCCAGGACCTTGCCGAACCGGGTTTCGTCGCAGACCTCATTAACGAGCTCCTGGGACGAGACGGCCACCATGTTGCGGTTGAAAACCTCGATGCGGACAATCGGACCGTACTCCTCGGCCACGTCCACCAGGCCCAGGACGCCCTTGCTGGCGTCGATATCGGGCAGGTTGCCCACCACCGGCTTCGTGGGAGGCTGCGGAATGGGGATGCTGCTGCTGGAGTTGCTGCTGGGCGAAGTCATGGGGCCCCTCCTGGGCGGTCTTCATTGACTCTTGGTTTGGTGGTTTCTTTTGCTGGTTGTTTGCTGGTTCTTGGTGTTTCTGGTTGCTTCTGGTTGCCGGGAGGGGCGCCAGTTTTTCGCTTGCTTATTTGGGCGGGGCTGGCCGGGCGTCACGGGCCGAGCGGTGTACAGGATACTCCGGTCGGGTGGCGGCGACCACGGGTTTTTTCTTGGGGTGGCGCGTGGCGTGGGCGCGTGTTCGCACGCAACGGGATTCCTCAACGCCAACCGAGGATTTGCGCAGTTAGGGCGGGGTCCAGGTCAAGATTTTCCGAGCTTATCCACATAGGCGGCCGTATGGGTTTCGGCAGCCTGCCCGGCATGCTCCCATGGTGGGAGTGACCGCAATTCACCAGCATCCAGCGGCCTTCACGGGGGAGATCCAAATTGTCAAAGCATCTGGCACCTGCCGTTGTCCGGCGCTCGCAGCAGCACCTGCGACCTGCAAATCTGAGCCGTCTCGTTGTCAGCCGGCCTGTTCTGAGTCGTGCTGTTCGGGTAGGCGCGGGCGCGGCATTCCTGGCGGTCTATGCTTTTGGATCCCAAGGCGCTGGCCCGGTTCTCTCGTCCGGGCAGGTGCCTGCCGAGATGGCGGGTGACGTCTCGGTCAACGTGCCCCTTAGCTCCTCTGCTGTTGCCTCGGCTGCAGTCGCCTGGGGTTCAGGGGGCTCCGTTTCAAGCACCGGTGTTTCAAGCACCCGTGTTTCAGGGACCGGCGATTCAAGCGTCAGCGTTTCCAGCGCCGGCACCATCTCGGCCTCGGCGGACGCGCTCCTGTCCTACAGCCGGACCGTGGTCTTCACCGAAGCAACGGCAGCGACTCAAAAACTCGATGTGGTTTCCACCAAGGTGCGACGCCCCGCGGCCGGAACCCTGATGGCGCCGCTGGACGTCCTTGTTCCCACCTCGCCCTTTGGGCTGCGGACGAGTCCGATCTCCGGCTCGGCCGGGGAGTTTCACTGGGGTCAGGACTTTGCAGCCGCCTGCGGAACCCGTGTGTACGCAGCCGATGCCGGTGTGGTGCGGGCAGTGGGATGGCACCCGTGGGGTGGCGGCAACCGTGTGGAAATCGATCACGGCAACGGCCTGATCACCACCTACAACCACCTGCAGGGCATCGGTGTGAAGAAGGGCCAGACGGTTCAGGTCGGGCAGCTCATCGCCAAGGTGGGGACCACGGGGTCATCCACCGGATGCCACCTCCATTTCGAGACCATTCTGAACGGCAAACACACGGACCCCGACAACTGGACCCTCGTGCGGGTGCGCCACTCGGGGCCCGTTGCCGACGTCAAGAGGACCGACTACCAGAAGCCCGGCACCGCCACGGAGCCTGTCTCCTGGGCTGTTCCGGTCGGGGCCAGCGCCCAGCAGAATGCGCTGAACGATCAGCATGAACCCTCCGCACGCAAGGTTTCAGCGGTGAAAACTTCTTCTGCCGCCAAGGCGTCTGTTTCCGCAGCAAAGCCTTCCTCCAGACGGGCCGCGGTTCCGGTGCGGAAGGTGGCGGTGCCGGCACCCAGGCTGAAGGCGCCAAAGCACGCAATACCGGCTCCGGGCCGGACGGCGGCCCCGCCTAAACCCGCAAAGCCGACTCCCGCACCGACTGTCGCGCCCAAGCCGACTCCCGCACCGACTGTCGCGCCCAAGCCGACTCCAGCACCGACTGTCGCGCCCAAGCCGACTCCCGCACCGACTGTCGCGCCCAAGCCGACTCCAGCACCGACTGTCGCGCCCAAGCCGACTCCAGCACCGACTGTCGCGCCCAAGCCGACTCCGGCACCGACTGTCGCGCCCAAGCCGACTCCAGCACCGACTGTCGCGCCCAAGCCGACTCCGGCACCGACTGTCGCGCCGGCGCCCGCGGCTAAGCCGACGCCGACCCCCTCACCCAGTGCCACCCCACGCTCCACGCCGGCGCCTACGCCGACCCCTTCACCCAGCGCTGCGCCGCGCTCCACGCCAGCTCCTGCGGCTACACCCACTCCGGCACCGGCAGCGACTGTCGCCCCGGCTTCCGCGGCTACGCCGTCGCCGAGCCCATCACCCACTGCCGCGCCGAAGTCCGTCCAGGTTCCAGTACCAACGCCTGCTGAGGCAGTAACCCGGAAATCAGGGCCCAAACACTCAAAATAGCCGGATGCAGGGTTATCCGGTACTAGACGGAGCACTTCCCGTGTTGGAGCAGGCCAGGACCGACCGTTGAAGACATGTCTTCAACGTAAATCGGCCGGACCCACCAGAAGTCCCCACTGCGTTAATGTGGCGGGTCTTAGCTATCCCAGTTTGTTTGGCTCTGAGGCGTCCGTCCTGCCGAAAATGCAGTCTCTGCGGTGAAGCTTCGATCAAGGAACCTCCGTCGGAACGCTTTCCGAGATCTACACAAGGGGGAGCTGACGCACCATGCTGCGTGGGAAGACTGTAGATTCGAACGTGACAACAACAGCCACTACGAGGACCATGACGATCAAACGCCGTTCGGTAGCCGCTGCCCCGAGGAAAGCCCTGAGGAATGCCAACTGACCTGACACCCGCCACTGGTCCCTTTTACAGTTCCATGGTCAGTCACGACTGGCAGGCACTGGGTTTCCCCGCTCTGAAAGCAGCTCAGTTTTGGGACACGAGGTCATGCGGAGTAGCTTGTCTTCGCATGGTGTACGGGCGCCTCAAACCGGGCCTACAGGCACTTCCAGCAACCATTACTGAAGAACTGCTCCGGGATGGGGCGTACTCAGAGCAGTCCGGATGGAGCCATGAGGGGCTGGCTCTTCATGGCAGAAAGTATGGTCTCAAAGCCGAACGGACGCAGCTCCTAACGCAGGAAACATTCATGGATGCCGTACGTGAGCCCGGCGCGCTCATCGTCTCCGTCGGCCACTCCTTTGAAACCGAGGGCAAATCCGGACACCTTGCAGTAGTAGCCGGGATTACAGAGCTTGGCCACCTATGGATCCACCGGCCGTCAAGTCGTCACCCGACGCAAGGAAAAGCCATAAGCCTGGACCTCGCCACATTCTGGGCCCACTTTTCAGGCCGAGGCATCCGGTTTTCAATCTCCTGAGCATTCCCTGTGGTGACGGCAGACGCGCGCACCAAACCTAATAGAGCACGTCAGCCTCCGGCAGTTCCCCGGCATACGCTGAAGACGTTAAAGACAAGCCGGAAACTACGCCGATAAGGGAAAATGACGCATGACCCACGAACAGCGACTAACCTCCAGCCCGGAACCGCAAACCCACAACCACGCCTTCGAAGCCGCCTACCAAGCCGCGCAAAAAAGCCTCAGCGAGGGCGGCATTCCCATCGGAGCAGCGCTGGCCCGTGACGGCGTGGTTGTCGCGAGCGGACATAACGAGCGAGTCCAAAACGGCGATCCGATCGCGCACGGCGAAATGTCCGCACTCCGGGCGGCCGGCAGGCAGAAGAGCTACCGGGACACCACGCTCTACACCACCCTCGCCCCGTGTGCCATGTGCACCGGAACCATCATCCAGTTCAAAATTCCGCGCGTGGTGGTGGGTGAGGCGCGCACGTTCGACGGCGAATTCGAGCTCCTGCGGTCACGTGGCGTTGAGGTGGTGGTGCTGGATGATCAGCGCTGCGTGGACATGATGCGCACCTTCCAGGACGACAATGCGGACCTGTGGGCGGAGGACATCGCCGAGTAGGTGTGTGGGGGAGCGGAACTAACGTGTGTCGGCCGGGACGTAGGTGTTCACGGGGCGGCCGGTGGTGCCGTACTCGAGGTGGAGGGCCACGCGGTCCTTGCGCTCGAGCTCGCTGAGGTAGCGCTGTGCGGTGGGGCGCGAGATGCCGATGAGGTCCGAGACGTCCTGCGCGCCCAGGGGACGGCCGGCCGCGACGACGGCGTCGAGCACCTTCTGCATGGTCGGCGGGAGGCGCCTCGCGGAGCTGGGGGCTGCACCAGCCGAAGGAGAAGCCCGCCGGGAGGCAAACAGGGCGTCCACGTCCGACTGGCCGGTGATCCGCCGCGACTCGGCGTCCGCGCGCCATTTCTGGTAGGCCCGCAGCTGCTCGGCGAGCTGCTCGAACCCGAACGGCTTCACCAGGTAGTACACCGCCCCGCCGCGCATCGCCGCGCGCACCGTCCCGACGTCGCGTGCCGCGGTGATGATGATGACGTCCACGTCCTCGCCCGCCTCGCGCAGGGACTGCAGGAGCGAGATGCCGTCCTCGTCGGGCAGGTAGACATCCAGGAGCAGGAGGTCGGGGCGCTCACTCGTGATCGCGGCGCGCGCCTCGGCAACCGTGTGCGCCTCACCGACACACTCGTACCCCGGAACACGCGCCACCTGGGCGGCATGCAGCCGCGCCACGCGGTAGTCGTCGTCGACAACCAGTACCCGGATCATCCTTCTGCCTCATCTTTCGGGATCCACACTTCGAAGCGGCCGCCCGGTCCGGCGAACACATCCATGGTGCCACCCGCGCGGCGCACGATCCTCGCCACGAGCGCCAGGCCGATGCCGCGCCGCAGCGCCGGACCCCCGGCCTGGCCCGCCCGTTCGGTTTTCGTCGTGAAGCCGTCGCGTACGACGTCGTCCACCGCGTCCGCGGGCACGCCCGGACCGCTGTCGGTCACCGAGACGAAGACGCCGGAGGAGTCATCCAGCGTGAGCGTCACCTCGCGCCGGCCCGACAGGCTGGAGACGGCGTCCACTGCGTTGTCCAGCAGGTTCCCCACGATGGTCAGGAGGTCCTGGGTCCCGAGCCCCGGCTCGCGGAGGCGTGATTCGTCGGAGACGGCCACGTTCACGTCCTGCTCCGCGGCCACCGTGATCTTGGCATAGATGAGCGCCGCGAGTTCGGGTGGCTCGATCCGCGCGCGCAGTCCCTCGCCGAGGGAGCGCGATGTATCCGCGATGCCCGAGATGAAGGTGCGCGCCTGCTCAATGTCGCCCAGATGGAGGAGTGCGCCCACGGTATGCATGCGGTTGGCGTACTCGTGCTCCTGCGCGCGCAGGGCAGCCATGAGCCCTTCGAGTGCACGCAGGTCCCGCACCAGCGCCTCCACTTCAGTGCGGTCGCGCAGGGTCACGACGGCGCCCACGCTCCGGCCGCCCACGCTTACCGGCATGCGGTTGGCCACGAGAAGGGAATCGTCGGTGATGATCGTCTGGTCAGCGCCGGGCGCCTCACCCGTGAGGACGTCGCGGAGCCGTCCCTCCGGGATAAGCTCCTCCACCGGGCGGTCCAGCGGAGTGTTTTCCAGGCGCAGAAGGCGCCGGGCCTCGCCGTTGATCACGGTGACCCGTCCGGCGTCGTCAATTCCCATCATGCCCTCCCTGATGCCGTGCAGAAGGGCCTCCCGCTCCTGCAGGAGCGAGGCAATCTCCGAAGGCTCGAGTCCGAACGTGGCTCGCTTGATGGCCCGCGCCAGCAGGAACGAGCCCGCACCGCCGATCAGGAGGATGAGCACCGAGGACCCGCCCACGATCCCGGCGTCCCGTTCGAGCTCCACGCTGACGGTGGTCTCGAGGATGCCCACGGAGACTTGCCCGACGACGTTACCCGACGCGTCCAGGATCGGCGCCTTGGCATTGGCAGAGTCGCCGAGGCTGCCGTGGTCGGTGCCCAGGTGGGTCTGGCCGTCGAGGACCGCCACCGGCTCCTCGAGGCGTTTCCCGATGAGCGACGGCGTGGGGTGCGAGAAGCGGACCCCGTCCCGGTCAGTGACCACTACGTAGTCCGTCTGGGCGCGGGTGCGAACCCGTTCTGCCACCACCTGGATCTCGTGGCCCGGATCGCCGGTGGTCACACCCGTGGCCACCTCCGGCATCTGCGCCACGGATTCCGCGACGCCGAGGGCACGCAGCCGGAACTGGTCGTCGAGGACCTGGCCGGTGATGCGGTTGGTCACCAGTCCGCCCAGACCCACCGTGACCACGATCAGCACGAGCGTCCACACGAGGATCTGCGACGCGAGCGGCCGGGCACCCCACCATGCCCGCGGGCTGCTCACTGCCGGCCCCCGGCCGGGCCCGGGACGGCGTATCGGGCGACCCGGACGGCATTCCGATCAAAAGCTTCAAAACATGAATGAAGGCTAATAACCCTCACAAGGCACGCAAGCGTGGCCCTGCCCCGGCAGTCCTTTCTAGGGTAGGTGCACTGATCATGACTCATGTCACAAAGGACGAACTGTCGAAGGCATGGCTCAAGGATCCACCGGACAAAGGCGTCGCCGCAAATGAGGCGGCTGGCGCAGACACAACAGAGAGGCTTTACGCCATGGGTGTAAACCATCGAATCCGCCCGCCAGCGGATGCCGGCAATGATGCCGGCATTGATATCGCGGGGCTGACCAAGCGCTACCTCACGCCGAAGGGTGAGACGTTCACCGCGATTCAGGATGTGACGCTTGCTGTGGAACCCGGGCAGTTCTGCTCGATCGTTGGCCCCACTGGCTGTGGCAAGTCCACCACGCTGGCCCAGGTCTCCGGGCTGGAGCGTCCCAGCCAGGGCTCCGTGCGCGTCGGCGGCCAAACCGTCGACGGTGTCACGGACGGCGTCAGCTACATGTTCCAGGCGGATGCGCTCTTCCCCTGGAAGAGCGTCCTCAGCAACGTGATGATGGGGCCTGTCCTGCTGGGAACCCCCAAGCGCGAGGCCACCCTGCTCGCAAGGGACTGGATCCGCCGCGTGGGGCTGGCCGGTTTCGAGGACCGCTACCCGCACCAGCTCTCGGGCGGAATGCGCAAGCGCGTGGCCATGGCCGCCGCGCTGATCAACAATCCGAGGATCCTGCTCATGGACGAGCCCTTTGGTGCGCTCGACGTGCAGACCAAGGCCATCATGCAGAACGAGCTCCTGAAGCTCTGGGAGGAGCTCCGGCCCTCGGTCCTGTTCATCACCCATGACCTCGACGAGGCCGTGGCACTCTCCGACCGCGTGGTGATCATGACCAGCAGCCCCGGAACGGTCAAGGACGTCTTCGACATCGACCTGCCCCGGCCGCGCGGCAATGTCCAGGAAATCCGGCATGAGGAGCGCTTCCTCGAACTGCAGGGCCAGATCTGGGAATCGCTCAAGGACGAAGTCACCCGGGCCTACGCGAAAACGGCAGGTGCAGCAGCATGACCACTCTTGTGCAAGGGGAAACGGTGAACCCGCACCAGGAACAGCAGCAGACTGCGGCCGTGCAGTCCGGCAAAAAGCAATACCGGCGCCGCACCACGGCGATCTGGGTGGGCCGCGCAGTCCTCGCCGTGGCTGTAGTCGGTGGCTGGCAGTGGTTCACGGAGGAAGGCTGGGTGGACGCGTTCTTCTTCGGCCAGCCCAGCGAGATCTGGCACAGCCTCGTGAAGCTCTTCACGGAGGGAACTGCCTTCGGCACCATCTGGGAGAATCTCTGGATCACCATGCAGGAGGCGTGCCTGGGCTTCCTTCTCGGCACGTTTGTCGGCGTGGTGCTCGGGCTCCTGCTGGGCTCGAACAAGTACCTCTCGGCCGTGGTGGGCCCGTACATCAGGATCGTGAACTCGATTCCCCGCATCGTCCTGGGATCCATCTTCATCGTGGCCTTCGGCCTCGGGGTGTTCCCGAAGGTCCTTCTCGCCGCAGTTCTGGTGTTCTTCGTCGTCTTCTTCAACGCCTTCCAGGGCGTGCGTGAGGTGGACCAGAACCTCGTGGCGAACGTCCGCGTGCTCGGTGCATCACCGGTCCAGGTGGCGATTCACGTGACCATTCCCTCGGCGATGACGTGGATCATCGCGAGCCTCCACACGGCCTTCGGCTTCGCGATCATCGGCGCGCTGGTGGCGGAGGTGCTCGGCGCCCAGCAGGGCATCGGCCTGATCATCAGCCAGGCGCAGGGCACCTTCGATCCGAACACCGTCTTCGCCTGCATGGTGATCATCGCGGTGATCACCCTGGCGGCGGAATACCTGATCAGCCTGCTGGAACACTCCCTCCTGAAGTGGCGGCCACCAAACCGCTCGGAAGCCCAGGCCATCTGACAGCCCAGGCCATCCAACAGATTTCCGCTCACCAAAAACTGCCACATCCATGAAGAGAACAAGGAAAAGTGCCCCAATGATGAAGCACAAGATCTACGCCGCCGCTGCCCTGGGCGCGGTTGCCCTCAGCCTCGCTGCCTGCGGCGGCGGCACCGCCTCCAGCGCCCCCGCCTCCAGCGGTTCCGGAAGCGGTTCCGGCGGCACAGCCGCTGCCGACACCTCGCAGATGCCCACGGTCAAGCTCATGGTGGGCGGCATCGACAAGCAGATCTACCTGCCTTACCAGCTCGCGGAAAGCCTCGGCTACTACAACAAGTACGGCGTGAAGGTGGAGCTCTCCACCGAGCAGCACGGCGGCGTCGGTGCGGAGGAAGCCATGGCGTCCGGCCAGGTGGACATGGCCGGTGCGTGGTACATCCACACAGTGGACTTCCAGTCCAAGGGCAAGAACGTCATCGACCTCGTGCAGCTCTCCAGTGCGCCGGGCGAGCGCATCATGTGCAGCCCTAAAGCCAATGTCCACTCGGGGGCGGACCTTAGGGGCAAGACCGTCGGCGTGACCGACCTCGGATCCGGGACCGACGAGCTCACACAGTTCATCGCCGCCAAGGCCGGAGTCACCAAGAATGACTACCACACCCTCGCTGTGGGCTCCGGGGCCACTGCCATCGCGGCGATACAGCGCGGCTCGGCGGATTGCGTCATGACCACGCAGCCCACCGTCGGCGCGCTCGAGAGCAAGAACCTCGCCGTCTCCGCAATCGACCTCGCCACCGCGGAGGGCACCAAGGCCGCGCTGGGCGGCGCGTGGCCGGCCGCCAGCGTCCTTGCACAGGGCGACTGGGTCAAGTCCCACGAGGATGAGGCCCAGAAGGTTGTCAACGCCCTGGTGGACACCATGCACTGGATCAGCACCCACTCGGCGGCGGAGATCGCGGACAAGCTGCCGTCCACCTTCGTCCAGAACAGCACCATCTCGAAGGACCAGTACGTCAAGGCGCTGGACACGGACAAGGGGCAGTTCCTGCCGGACGGCCTCATGCCCGCGGGCGGTCCCAAGGTGATCTTCGCCATGGAGAAGCAGAACGGCGTGGACACGTCCAAGGTCACCTTCGGCGGCACGTTCAACAACAAGTACGCGGAGGCCGCGCTCAAGCTCGAGGGCTACACGCCCACGACGGCGCCGGCCGGCTCGGACGGCTAAGCCCACCGGCTAGCGTCACCCAAGTTCCAGCGTCACCCACCTTAAAAGTACGACGGCGGGCCCGCACCTTTCAGCGCGAAAGGTGCGGGCCCGTCGTCGTGCACGGGGGAAGGTGCGCGCGGTGCCTATGCGCTGCTGCGCTGCTTCGGGGCCACGCCGCCCAGGCGCTGGGTGACCTGCCGGGCGGCGGTGGCGCAGGCCTCGCCGAGGCTGTGCAGGGTGTCCGGCGAGACCCGGAACCGCGGCGCGGGAATGAGGACGGAGGCCACGATGTCGCCGCGGTGGTCGTAGACCGGGGCGGCGATGCCCACCTCTTCGATGGACGTCTCGCCGTAGTTGATGGCCCAGCCGCGCTTGATGACTTCCCTGAGCCGCCGCAGGTACTCCTCGACGGAGTGGTCGTCCAAGCCGGGCAGGGTGACGGTGCCGCTGCGGAGCAGGGTGCTGACACGTTCGGGCTGTTCGGCGGCGAGGAAGATCTGGACCGAGGCGCTGAGGGCGTCGTTGTACCGCGCTCCCAGCGGTGCGGTGTGCTTGACCTGCTGGCGGCTGGCGATCTGCTCCACGCACATGGACTCCGCGCCGTTCCACACCATGAGGGCGCTGGTTTCGCCGGTGCGTTCGGTGAGTTCGCGCAGCACGGGATAGGCCACGCGGCGTTCCTCGAGTTCGGCCAGCAACGGTCCGGCCACCGCGATCAGGCCCAGGCCCAGGCGGAAGCGGCGCGTATCAGGGTCCCGCTCCACCAGGTGCTCCTGCTCGAACGTGGCGAGGATCCGGGAGACCGTGCTCTTGTGCAGGCCCACGCGGCTGGCGATCTCGGTGACGCCCAGCATCGGTTCGTCCGCGGTAAAGCTGCGGAGCACGGCGATGGCATTGACGATCACCGACGCGCCGCGGGCGTCGCCATTGCCGGCGTCTTTGCCCGCCTCTTTGCCTGCGCCGGGGGCTGGGTTCGCGGGTGTTGCCGGGGGAGTCATGGTGTTCACTATATTTCTTCGCTGTCGTGCTTCCGGTCTTTGTTGCCTCGCGGAAGCGGGGGCGGGCATGCCCTCCCGGCCAGCCGCCGTCGTCGTGCTTAACCCAAGGCTGCTAAATCAAAAGCCTTGGTGACAACGGCGGTGAGCAGGGGGAGGGCATGCCCTTCCGGTGGTCAGCTGAGTTGTCAGCCAACTGGGGAGTTAGGCGCTGATGATGTTGTGTTCAGGGCCGAACGGGAACTTGGTGATGTTCTCGGCGCCGTCCTCGCCCACCACCAGGATGTCGTGCTCGCGGTAGCCGCCGGCGCCGGGCTGGCCGTCCAGGACCGTGATCATCGGTTCCATGGAGACCACCATGCCCGACTCGAGCACGGTGTCGATGTCCTCGCGCAGCTCGAGTCCGGCTTCGCGGCCGTAGTAGTGGCTGAGGACGCCGAAGGAGTGGCCGTAGCCGAAGGTGCGGTTGGCGAGCAGGCCGTGGGATACGTAGATCTCGTTGAGCTCGGCGGCGATGTCCTTGCAGACGGCGCCGGGCTTGATGAGTTCCAGGCCGCGCCGGTGGACCTCGACGTTGATGTTCCACAGCTCGAGGGAACGGGCATCCGGCTCGCCGAAGAACAGTGTCCGCTCAAGGGCCGTGTAGTAGCCCGAGGTCATGGGGAAGCAGTTCAGGGACAGGATGTCGTGCTCCTGGATCTTCCGGGTGGTGGCCCAGTTGTGCGCGCCGTCGGTGTTGATGCCGGACTGGAACCAGACCCACGTGTCGCGGATCTCCGAGTTGGGGAAGGTGCGGGCGATCTCGTGGACCATGGCTTCGGTGCCGATCAGGGCCACCTCGTACTCGGTGATGCCGGCGGTGATGGCGTTGCGGATGGCTTCGCCGCCGAGGTCTCCGATCCGGGCGCCGTGCTTGATGACCTCGATTTCCTCGGCGGACTTGATCATGCGCTGGCGCATGGCGGCCTGGGCCACGTCCACCAGGGTGGCGGATTCGAAGGCGGCCTGGATCTTGTTGCGGTTGTCCAACGGCAGGGAGTCATCCTCGACACCGAGCCGGCGGACGCTGATGCCGCGGGTGCGCAGGACTTCCTGGATGCCGAAGATGTAGTTGTCCCGGCGCCAGTCCGTGTACACGAGGTTCTCGCCGTAGCTGCGGCGCCAGGGCATGCCGGCGTCGATATTTGCGGTGACGGTGACCGTGTCCTCCTTGGTGACCACCATGGCGTAGGAGCGGCCGAAGTAGGTGAAGAGGAAATCGGAGTAGTACTTGATCGAGTGGTAGCTGGTCAGGACGACGGCGTCCAGGTCCTTCTCGGCCATGATGCTGCGCAGGCCCGCGAGGCGGCGCTCGAACTCGGCGTCGGAGAAGGTCAGGGAGACCTTCTCGCCGTTGTTGAGGACCTTGAGGCGCTCGAGCTTGGCGACGTCGTTGACAGCGTTGCCGTGACGGGTGAGGTTCTCGGTGAGGGTCATTCGGTTTTTCCTTTTCTTTCTTCGGTGGGTGTGTTGTCAGTGCTGCTGCAGGGGCTTCTTGGAAGTCTCCACGGCGAACAGGACTGCGATGAGGGAAACCAGGGAGGCGGCCACGAGGTACCAGCCGGGGGCTAGTTTGTTGTGCGTGAGGCCGATGAGGAGAGTGGCCATGAACGGGGCGGTGCCGCCGAACAGGGCGTTGGAGAGGTTGAAGCTGACGGCGAAGCCGCTGTACCGGGTCTTCGTGGGGAAGAGTTCGGCCAGGAAGCTGGGCAGCGTGCCGTCGTTGAGGGTGAGCATGCCGCCCAGGAGGATCTGGACCAAAACGATCACCAGGAAGTTGCCTGTGTTCAGGAGCATGAACGCCGGCACGGTCACCAGCATGAACAGCACGGACGCGGTGATCAGCATCCTCTTGCGGCCGAACCTGTCCGAGGCAATGCCGGTGAGGAAGATGAAGCCGATGTAGCTGGCCAGCGCGATGGTGGTGGCCAGGAAGGACTCGCCGGCGCCGAAGCCCAGCTCCTCGGAGAGGTACGTGGGCATGTAGCTGAGGATGACGTAGAAGCCGACCGCGTTCAGCAGCACCGCGCCGGTGGCGATGATGAGCTGCCTGCGGTTGTTCCTGAACATGTCCCTGGCGGGTTTTTTGGTGCCGTGGTCCTCTTGGGCAAGGGCGCGGAATGCGGGGGTGTCCTCGAGTTTGGTGCGGATGTACCGGCCTATCAGGCCCATCGGCGCAGCGAGCAGGAACGGCAGGCGCCATCCCCAGTCATGCAGCTGGCTTTCGCTGAGGACTGACGTGAGCAGCGCTGCCAGCAGGCTGCCCAGGAGCAGGCCCGCCGCGGTGCTGGCGGGTACGACGGCGGCATAAAGTCCGCGCCGGTGTGCCGGTGCGTACTCCACCAGGAAGGCGGAAGCACCGGCATATTCACCGGAGGCCGAGAACCCCTGGACGACGCGGACCAGCAGGAGCAGGACCGGCGCCATGATGCCGATGGTGCCGTAGCCGGGGATCAGGGCAATGCAGAACGTGGCCACGGACATGATGACGATGGAAAGCGACAGTGCCTTCCGCCGTCCCAGCCTGTCGCCGATGTGGCCCCAGAAAAAGCCGCCTAGGGGACGGACGAAGAAGGAGATGGCGAAGACGCCGAAGGTGGCCAGCAGTGCTGTCTGGCGGTCGGCTTCCGGGAAGAAGACCGTGGAGATGATGCCGGCCAGGTAGCCGTAGACGGCGTAGTCGAACCATTCGACGAAGTTGCCGATGAAGCTCGCGGTGATGACCCGGCGTCGGGTGTCCTTGCTGACTTCGTCGCCGGTGTGGGGTGTGGTGCTGTTGGGCTGCTGGCCGGTCAGCGGCTCTGCTGCTCCGGAGGGTTGGGTTATCGGGTGTTCCATGTGTCCACCAATGAGAACTTGTGGGTTGCTTCTGTTGCAACACTGTTGCACCAGAATAGGCGTGATGCAGTTCACCCGTCAATGGGTAATTCGGTTTTCCTCGGCGTCAGATTCAGCCTGTGGCGACAGGACGCATGGCGGCGGCCTGTCGGAGGGGCGCCGCGGCGGCGAACGACCATAGTTGTCAGGACTGCAACGACGTTGCGACAGAAGGCGATTCGCGGGCGCACTGGAGATGGAACGCTCTCTCACTTTTGGTCGGGTTTTCCCGGACGCTCTCTCACTTTTCGTCGGGTTTTCCCGGACGCTCTCTCACTTTTCGTCGGGTTTTCCCGGACGCTCTCTCACTTTTCGTCGGGTTTTCCCGGACGCTCTCTGCAAGTGAAGAGCTGGCTATGGCTTCCCCGCCTGCATCGCTGTATCAAGGAATCACAGCAATGACCGGGAGAGTGAGTCATGGTGAAGATAGCTGTGGTCATCGGCAGCACCCGTCCGCAGCGCCGCAGCAGGCAGGTGGCAGAGTGGGTGTACTCCCGGGCCGGTGCCAGGGGAGGGGCGGACTTTGAGTTGCTTGACCTGGCGGACTACGACCTTCCCCTGCTGGATGAGCCCATACCGCCCTCGATGGGCCAGTACACGCACGAGCACACGAAGATCTGGGCGGAGGCAATCTCGCGCTTCGACGGCTTCATCTTCGTGACCGCCGAATACAACCACTCCGTTCCCGGTGCCCTGAAGAACGCACTGGATTTCCTCTATGCGGAGTGGAACAACAAGGCCGCCGGGTTTGTCAGCTATGGCAGTGCCGGGGGAGTGCGGGCGGTGGAAAGCCTCCGCCTGGTCACCGCCGAACTGCAAATGGCCGGCGTCCGTGCCCAGGTGGCACTGCCTTTCGCGTCAGAGTTCGAGAACTACACCCGCTTCACGCCGAGTGATGACGCTGAAGAGGCTCTGAAGCCGCTGCTGGACCAGCTCATCGCCTGGTCCACCGCCCTCAAAACGATCCGGACCTGACAGAACGGTCGCAGGGAGGTAACCAAGCGTCAGTCGTTGCGCACGCTGTAGGTGCTGACGACGTTACCCTTGCTGGTCCTGTACTGGTCCTTCAGCTCCAGCCTGGTCAATGGGTCGCCGTCCTCGAAGAGCCGCCGCCCGCTGCCGGCCACCACGGGATGCGTCATGAGGGTCAACTCATCGAGGAGGCCGGCGAACAGGAGCTGCCGCGTGACTGAGATGCTGCCGCATACGGCGATCTCGCCGCCGTCGCGCTTTTTGAGATCGCTGATGAAATCCTCTAGCGGTCCCTCGATCATGTGCGAGTTTTCCCAGTCGAGTGGCTCCGACAGGGTGCGCGATGCGACGAACTTCTCCACGGGGTTGATGAAGGCGGCGAAGTCCTCATCCCGGGCAGCGGTGGGCCAGTACCCGGCCCACTCCTCATAGCTGACGCGCCCCAGCACGACTGTGTCCACTGTGTTGATCATCTTGGTCAGTCCCTTGCCAAGGTCATCGTCGAAGCTGTCGAACTGGAACTTGAACGGGTCCTGCACCACGCCGTCCACAGAGTGGAACAGTCCGGCGGTCACTTTGCGCATCAATTCCTCCAAAATCGGGTCAACAGGCATTACCGTATTCCCTCGCGGCCGCCGGCGGAAGGTGTTGCGTCACCGGCCGGCATGGGTCATGTGATTTCCCAGGCGAACATCATGGCGTGGTCCTCGTGTGCCAGGTTGTGGCAGTGCCCCACGTAGGGCCCCGTGAAGTCCCGGAACCCCCGGTAGACGATTACTGACTCACCGGGATCAAGAGCTACCGTGTCTTCTTTCGCGGCGTCATCAGGATGCCCGGGATCGGGTGTCCGGGTCACGTCCTTGCCGTTGCGCATGACGGTCCGGTGTTC
The DNA here is from genome assembly GCF_056396245.1 of Arthrobacter sp. 05T423. Lineage (NCBI taxonomy): Bacteria > Bacillati > Actinomycetota > Actinomycetes > Micrococcales > Micrococcaceae > Arthrobacter > Arthrobacter sp. 05T423. Next base: position 68,559 of record NZ_JBFTLC010000020.1, on the reverse strand, counting down.
CTCCTGATGCAGGTGTACCGGGTGAACCCAGCCGCCGCCACCGTTGCGGAGCTCCCAGAGGTTGAAACTTCCCTTCTTCTGCTGGGCCAGAGGTGTTCGGCCGGCACGGTTTTTCAGACTTGCCAGCACGTGCTGCGGGTCGAAGGGTTTGCCGTTGATCAGCCACTCGGTCTCCCCTCCGGCGCTGCCGCGCTCCACCTCGAAAATCAGGCGGTTGTCCAGCAGGGTCTGCCAGTTGCTGGGCAGCGGCGGAAGGGGACGGAGGGGGAAGGTGGCGGCGGGGATCAGGCTGTCATCCGGCGCGGTATCGCCAATGACGAACTTGAGGACCGGCACCTTGTACCTCGGGTCGGGAGAGAACCGGGAGGACTTGGACCACATCCGGCCATTGGGCATGTTCATCACGTTGGTGAGGTAAATGACGTCGCCCTTGGTGGTGGGTGTGCCGTCCTGGTAGCGCGTGAAATCGACGATCACCTCGCGTCGCTTCGCGGGCCACAGTTCGAACGAGTTCCGTTTGAGCGGGAGCGGCAGGAGGCCGCCGTCGGCGGTGATCTGGGTGAACTGCATGCACTGCTGGCCGTCCTCGATCCGGTACTGACCCTGGAGTTCGTCGCCCTTGTAACCGAGCGACGCCGATGATTTGGGTCCCTTGGTGGAACTCATGAGCTTGAATTCGTAGATCCTGGCCACGGAGGCATCCAGGAACCGGAAGCGGTATTTGCGCCGCTTGACCTCCAGCACCGGGAAGGCCGTGCCGTTGACGGTGAAGAGGTCGCCGACGAAGCCGTGGTTGGGGAAGTGCTTGTAGAAGGTCTTGCCCCACCATTCGGGATGGGTCGCCGGGTTCTTGGCGGCCGGGTACTCGCCCAACCCGTCGTGGAAATCTTTGTGGACGGTAACGCCGTCGTCCAGGCTGCAGTCGAAGAACGCCAGCGGGATGTCGTATTTGACGTCGAAGGAGCCGTCCGGGTTGTTGGTGCGGACACCCGGCAGCCGCAGTCCCCGCCGCTCATCGCCGATGTCCAGGCCGTTCTTGGGGTCATAGAGCGGGTACACGCCCACCATGCCCTTGTACACGTTGGCACCGGTGTGGTCCATCGTGTGGTCATGGAACCAGTAGAAGCTCTGCTTCTCGCGGTCGTCCCCGCCGGAGGGAAAGTTCAGGTAGAGGTTGTCGACGAACATCTTCGGTAGGTAGCCCCGGTGCCTGGGCCCGGCGACCATCGAGTAGTGCGGGTTGCCGTCGCTCTCCGGTGCGGTGTGGCCGTTGTGCAGGTGCGTCAGGAACGACCAGTCGGGGGAGCCGAAGTCCTGGCGGTCCAGGTTCAGCGGGTTCTCGTCCAGGTGGTTCTCGAACCGCACCAGGACGGGCTTTCCGTATTCCGCGTTGATCCTTGCCCCCGGAAAGCCGCCGTTGAAGCCGTAGATCGCGCTGGGAGGCAAAGTCCGTTTCGTGCCCGCGGGGTACGTCTTGCGCTTTTCGTCAAACGAGATCGTAGGCCGGCCGTTTGCATCGATGGGCAGCACCTGGGAGGTGGTGAACGCGTGGGTCCGGAGCAACAGGTCGATCTTGTAGACGATGGGGTCCGGATAGCCGATCTGGCTGGGCCAGATCTGGTGCCGCTCGTTGCGCAGCGAGTTCTGCTGACCCGGTCCCGGCCCTGGCGGATTCGGCCAGGCGCTGTACACCGACTTCGGTACCGGTGCCAGCGCCTTCAGGATCGGCAGCGGGTCACGGAATGGCGAGATGATCAGCGGGCTGGTTGGGAACTTTTCAATGTAAAACAACCCGTCACTCAGGGCTGTGGATGTGGCGGCGAACGCGCCGTCGGCGGAGAGGAGTCCTCTCTGGGCCAGTAGCGGGCCGGCCCACGTTTGTGCGGCGGCGAGTGCGGCTGCGGCTCCTCCGGCCGCTCCCAAGCGAAGCAGCGTGCGGCGTCCCAGCCCGCTGGCGTTTGTGGATTCTTCAGTCATGGTCAGTGCCTCCCTGGCATGGGGCCGCAAGCCGAGTCAGCTGCAGCCCCTGCCAACCCCAATACGGATTCAGAGACCAGATCCAGACCACGAGGACCTCCCTGTCCCTGTGGGTTAGTTTTCTATGATGATTCCCCAAGGCAACTACTTTGCGTGCAGAACCTTGGAAAAAGGCTGGTACCACCGCTGGCAGCGCCAACCGGTTCGCCCGCCTGAACCGCGGACCCCTAACGGGACCGTGACTAGCCAGCGCGAACAGATGGCCGCTGTCCTATGCTGGGGCCAGGGATCGGCGTCGAACTTCAGGGGACTGGGATGACCTATCGGGCTGCTGCGGGATTGGCCGCGGCCATCGCGCTTTTGCTTACGGGATGTTCGGCGCCGCAGGGGGAGCCCGCATCCACATCGGCTGCGCCTCCGGTTCAGCAGGAAATGCCGACGGCGGTGGTGCAGAGTGCCGGAGGTAAGAAAGCCGTGGTGCACGCAGGAGTGTCGTCCGCCCCCGAGCAAAGCGGCCAACTCATCGGCAGTCTCGCGGCGGACGGGGCTGGATGCATCGTGGTGCATACCCCCGACGGTGAATCTACAACACTGATCTTCCCCGAAGGCACCACGTTCGCCGGCGAATCACTGGCTCTGCCGGATGGTTCATCCCTGTCGGAAGGGGCCAAGGTGGCGCTGGACGGTGCCCGGGTTCCAGCTGATGAAAAATTGAGTGTCTGCCCGAACTACAGCAGGCTTTTCTCGGTAGTGACAGCCACCGTCAACCCATAGCGGCCCGTTCATCAGCTTCTTCCGGCTGGAACAACGGCGGCCCGGCTGCCATCAGCTGGGGCCCCGGCGTAACCCGTAATTTCCTGAATCCGATTGCTGACCGATGGCCCGGCCGCGCAGAAAAGCGCAGCCGAGCCGTCGCCGTGCCAAACGCTCTCTCACTTTTCGCCGCTTCAGGCCAAACGCTCTCTCACTTTTCGCCGCTTCAGGCCAAACGCTCTCTCACTTCCTGTCGCCTTTTTCCGGACGCTCTATCACCGCGGAACCAGGCCGACGCACTTTCGGCGAGTACCGCCGTCGAACTTTCTATGGCTGGAGGCTCGTTGTCACCGCTGTGGGGTATCTTGCGGGTAGTCGATTGAAGCCGCAGGAAGTCCGCCGAAAAGATTTTTTCGCCGAGTGTCCTTTTGGCGGCTGCCCGGTCGTCGTAGGGGTGTCAACAGCTAAGAAGGAGTCATCGTGGAATACATGCTTTTCATCTGCACCGATCCCACCGCGCCGAAGTATGTGGCCGCCGAGGACAACATTGAGGAATGGGTTGCCGAGATGGAAGCCCGCGGCGTGGCCCAGCACGGGGACAGGTTGCGTCCCGTTGAGGATGCGACCACTGTGACCGTGCGCGGGGGTGAAGTGGTGGTCTCGGACGGGCCGTTTGCGGAGACGAAGGAATGGATCGCGGGCTACGACATCATCAAGTGTGCCGACCTTGACGAGGCAGTCGAAGTGGCGTCCAAGCACCCCATGGCGAAATTCGGCAAGATCGAGATCAGGCCGGTGTGGCCGTTCGGCGAGTAGTTCTCCGTTGAAGCGTCGGCAGATGGTGGAGGGAGGGATGAGCCGGTGCCGGAACTGACGGATGTCCGTGCAGCCATCGAGGCTGCCTCTGCCATGGAGACCGCGCGGATCACCGCGACCCTCATCCGCGTGACGGGTGACTGGAGCCTGGCCGAGGACTGCGTGCAGGACGCCTTCGCGCGCGCCCTTGTCGACTGGCCGCAGCGAGGCATACCGAGGAACCCCGGGGCCTGGCTCACCACCGTTGCCAAGAACAGGGCGATCGACCGGATGCGGAGTGCGGCCAGCGAAAAGAAGGCGCTCGCTGAACTGGCGATCCTCGCGGAGCTTGAAGGGCTGCCGGAGGGTCTGCCGGATGACGCCGGCGCCAATCCGGCGGCCGACGACGATCGGCTGCGGCTGATCTACACCTGCTGTCATCCGGCGCTGCCGATCGAGGGCCGCGTGGCGCTGACATTGCGGACGGTCGCGGGGCTGGGGACCGTCGAGATTGCGCGCGCGTTCCTTGTCTCGGAAGCGACCATGTCGAAGCGGCTGGTCCGGGCGCGTGCCAAGATCCGGGAGGCGGGCATCCCGTACCGCGTGCCGCCGCCGGAGCTGATCGGGGAACGCACCGCCGGCATCCTGGCCGTGCTGTACCTCCTGTTCAACGAAGGCTATTCAGCCACCGGCGGCACCTCGCTGACCCGCGAGCCGCTGGTCCGGGAGGCGATCCGGCTCGCCCGGCTGCTCATCGCTTTGCTCGACGGTTCGCCGCAGGAACCCGAGGCGCTTGGCCTCCTGGCGCTCATGCTTTTTCATAATGCCCGACGGCGGACGCGGACTGACGCTGCCGGGGACCTGGTGACGCTGGAGGATCAGGACCGTACCTTGTGGGACAGGCCCGCGATCACCGAAGCCTTCAGGTTGCTCACGACGGCGGAGCGGAGCGGCCTTGAGCGCGGCTCACCGCCGGGGAGCTACCGTATCCAGGCCGCCATCGCGGCGTGCCACATGGTTGCCGACGACTTCGGAAGCACCGACTTCGCCCGGGTGGCATCCCTGTACGACGCCCTTGCCCGGATAGCGCCATCGCCCGTCGTCGAGCTTAACCGTGCGGTCGCCGTCGCTATGTCCCGGGGACCGGCGGCGGGCCTTGCCCTCATCGAGGAACTGGACCGGACACGATCGCTCGACGGGTACTACCTCCTGCCCGCGGCAAAGGCCGACCTGCTTCGGCGCCTTGGCCGAAGGACGGAGGCCGGCCGCGAATACCAGCGCGCCCGGGCACTCGCGCCAACGGAAGCGGAGCGCCGCTACCTTGGCAAGCGGCTGGCGGAGACAGCTCCCGGTCCCTCATCCTGATCCATCTTTCCCACAGCAAGCGGCCCTCAGCTGGCCGCGGAGGAGCAAACATGAAACACCTGCTAATGATCCCCAACAACGTTGACGCCTGGAACGCCCTTCCCGAGCCCGAGGTCCAAGCCATCATGCAGGCGCACGCCGCCCTGCAGTCCGAACTCCGCGCCACCGGAGAGTTTGTCGAGGCACATGAGCTGGGCGAGGAGGCGAAGTTCGTGAAAGCCGGCGGCGGCGGGTTCACCGTGACCGACGGCCCGTTCGCCGAGACGAAGGAAATCGTGGCCGGTTACTACATAGTCGACTGTGCGGACACTGAGCGGGCAGTGGAAATCGCCGGCAAACTCGGCGAGGCAAGGCTGTGGCCCATCGAGGTACGCCGGATCGACCCCTGAGCGAGCGTTGGGGTTTTACCTGCGAAAGCTGATGGAGGGTTTGGGATTAGCCTGCTAAAGCTGAGAGAGCGTTCGGGACTTACGCGGCACGATCTGAAGGACCTTCCGCCAAACGCTCTCTCAGCTTTCGCCGTCGTACGCCAAACGCTCTCTCGCTTTGGGCATTTGCGGGCCGGGAGAACCTGGTGCTTGTGGCCAGGCTACGGCGCCTGAAAAGCCCCGGCGCGGTGGCGGATGATCTCCTCGCACGCTTCAACCTCGCCGATGCAGGACCGGGAAGGGTGTCCACATACTCAGGAGGAATGCGCCGGCGCCTTGATATTGCCATGAGCCTCATCGGGCAGCCGAAGGTCATCTTCCTTGATGAGCCGACGACGGGGCTCGACCCTGAAGCGCGCATCGAAGTTTGGCAGGTTGTCCAGGATCTCGCCAAGCAGGGGACCACAGTACTGCTCACCACGCAGTATCTCGACGAGGCGGAGCAACTTGCAGACGGGATCGCCATTCTTCATGAGGGGCGGATCATCGCGAACGGCACTCTTGCCGAGCTGAAGCAGCTCCTCCCGCCGGCGGAAGTCGAGTACGTCGAAAAGCAGCCGACTCTGGAGGACATCTTCCTCGCACTAGTGGGGAAGGACGACAAAGTCGGGTCAAGTAAGGACCGGTCATGAGCAAACATTTCTTCGGGGACGCGGCTGTCCTGCTGGGCCGTTCGATGCGTCACATCATCCGCAGCGTGGACACGATCATCACCACGGCCATCACGCCGATCGCCCTGATGCTGCTGTTCGTCTATGTTTTCGGTGGCGCCATCAGGACAGACGCCGACAATTACATCAATTACCTGCTTCCCGGAATCATGCTGATCGCGATCGCGTCGGGCATCGCGTACACCGCCGTTCGCCTGTTCACCGACATGAAGAGCGGCATCTTCGAGCGATTCCACTCCATGCCGATCGCACGCTCGTCCGTGCTGTGGGCTCATGTCCTGACGTCACTGGCTGCCAATGCGCTCTCACTTGTGATCATTGTGCTGGTGGCCCTTTTGATGGGTTTCCGTACCTCCGCGGGCCCGCTGGAGTGGCTCGCCGTCGTCGGAATTCTGGCACTGTTCACCCTGGCGCTCACCTGGATCGCGGTTATCGCCGGCCTGTCAGCGAGGTCCGTGGACGGTGCCGGCGGCTTCTCCTACCCGCTGATCTTCCTGCCGTTCATCAGTTCGGCTTTCGTCCCCACGGCCACCATGCCCGGTCCCGTGCGGGCGTTCGCCGAGAATCAGCCGGTCACGTCGATCGTCAACACCATTCAGGACCTGTTTGCGCAGCGACCGCTCGGCGTAGACATCTGGATCGCTCTGGCATGGTGCCTAGGGGTCCTCGTGCTCGCTTACGTCTTCGCCATGGCCGTCTACAGGCGCAGGATCAGCTAGGGCACATCCCGCTCTTCCGGCAGGCGGGGCCGGGGTCTGTTCAGGGGGTCAGCGGACCGCGGATGACGCGCAATGCAAGGTCGGCGTCGCCGTCGAGTACGGCGGTGTCTGACAGGCTGGAGCGGCCCCAGAGGCCCAGGTACATTTCCAGTGGCGCTGCGGTGACCGATGCTGAGATGTCCCCGTTGCCGAAGGTCCATGCCGTGCCGCCGGGTACGCCGAAGGTCACGGCTCTTCCCGGGTCGGTCATCCGCTGCAGCCGGAGCTGGCGCGGGGCGAACATTTCCAGAGCCTCGTCGATCCCGTCGAGGAGGAAGTCCTCGGCGAACTCCGGATCCGCGAGGCCGGACGCCTGGTGGGCGTCGACGAGGTGGATGGCGTGTTCGTGTGCCTGCCGGCGAAGCCAGAAACCGGCCGTGCGCGGGGGCGGGCCGAAGTTCCAGCACGGCGCCATGGGGTCCAGGGAGGTCATCGTGGCCAGGAAATCCGGCACACCTTCGAGGAACCAGGTTGCTGCCTTGTCCTCGGGAGGGGCCGGCTCCTGGACGTACTTGCCGTGGCGAACCACTGCGGCCGCCCATCGTTCTATCGAGCCGAGATGCCCGAAAAGCGCATCCAAAGTCCATCCTGGACAGGCCGGAACTGAGCTGCTCAATATGCTCCCGGTCTGGCGAGCCAGCGCTTCGAGGGCGCCGAGGCTGTGTGTGAGTTCGGCGAGGTAGCGTTCGGGCAACATGAGTCGAGCATATCCAGGCCGCCAGTGCGGGTCTCAGATATTCACCCGCCGTCGGGATCATTTCCTTTATGCACTCGGAAGGGGCAGCTTGGCGGCAGGAGGTGAGAGAGCGTGTGGATAAGACCGGTAGGAGGTGAGAGAGCGTGTGGTAAGACCGGCAGGAGGTGAGAGAGCGCTTGGGTCGAAGCAACGCTCTCTCACTTTTCGTCGGTGGTCAGGGGAGCGGGGCCAGGCGGGCCGCGAGGTGGAGGCCGACGAGCCGGCCCGTTCCCCGCGGGTCGCCGCCGCAGAGGTCGAAGATGCGCTGCAGCCGGTGGTACATCGACTGCCTCTCCAGGTGCAGCTCGCGTGCGGCCTGCGCCGTGTTGCAGCCGGAGTCCAGCCAGACCGTCAGAGTGTGCAGCAGCTGCGAGTTCCGCTGCTCGTCGTGCTCGAGGATCGGGCCCAGTGTCCGGCGCACGAAGTCGCGGCGGACACCTGCGTCAATGCTCTCGACAGCCAGGCGCTCGGCCCCAAACGCGTCGGCGTCCCGCACCTGCCGACTCCCACCGGCGGAGCGGCCAGCAGCGCGGCCAGTCCGCGGCGCCAGATCCAGCGTCCGTCGGGCCTCCTCCATGGACCAGGCGGCCTGGCCGATGCCCTGCCCCAGCGGTCCGACGGCGATCGCGGAACCTTCCGGGACATCGAGACTGCCCAGCGCCTCGATCAGCAACGCCCGCGCGGCCCGGCTTCCCTCGAGGGGCAGGCCGGCCAGCGCAATAAGCTCCAGCTTGTCTGCATAGCTCGCGGCATGCGGGACCGACTCCGCGAGGACCCTGTCCAGTGCGGGTCGCAGCCGACCGGAAGCGGATGAACGAATCATGACGGCGGCAACCGGCCCGTCAACGGCGAATCCCGCCGGCGCCCCCAACTGCTCGAGCCGCCACGGCTGGCCCCCGGAATGGACGGCGCGCATCAGTTCCGCGCCCGCAAGTTCCTTCAGGCCGGGCGGCATCCGCTGCAGCAGCGCCAGGCCAAGAATGTCGACCGAACGTTCGCCCGCCACCCTCACGAATGTCGGGTCGATGCCCTCGGGCAGCTCCAGCTCGAGCCGGGCGGCCAGCACACCGCGGACCGGAACGTCGACCGACGTCGTACTCACTGTCCCCGAACCTCCGGTTCCCGGACCGCCAGCGGAACCGCCGCCGTCGGCCGCCACGGAACCCCCGCCGTCGGCTGTTCCAACGATCGCGCCGCCGGCGGAACCCGCGCTCCCCAACGTCAGCCCCGCGGGCGACACCAGACGGACGCCGGTTCCGGTCTGCCCGGCGAGCACGGCGAGCACCTCATTTAGTCCGCCGCCGTGGGCGAGTTCGGCGGCCATGGCGTGGCTGATTTCGTCCCCGCGCTGCAGCAGCTCCACGGACTGGCCGACCAGGATCGAGTTGATCTCCTGCATGATGCCCACGAAGGGCGCCACCCTGCGGAGCTCGAACAGCGGCAGGCCGTTCGACTCCGCAGTAATCAGCATCGACTCGGGAATGTCGGGGAGCGTCGGGCCTGTTTCGATCGCCAGGGCGGCAACGCCACGTCCTGCCAGTTCGCGCACGTAGTCCACGCGCCGCTCGTCGGTAGCGGTCGCCAGGGCCTGCCCGCCGCTGAGGAGAAGCTCGCCGCCGCGTAGCAAGGGAGCGATGTCCAGAACCTCGCTCGAGTGCACCCACCGCACCTGCCGGCCGGCCACGCTGTCCGGGGCGGCGCGCAGGAGCGGGTCGGCCGCCTGGACGGTCCGATGCTTCAGGACGTCTTCGAGGAACACTGATCTTACACTCCGTCATAGTCAAAGGGATTCTGCTAGACAGATCGTACCTTGTTGCTGTGATGGAGCCCACATACGCTTAATCCATCCCTTCTTCACGGAGGCTCTTCTTCCTCATACGGAGGCTTTTCCGATGCACAACTCCTCAACACCGCAGTCCGGGCCCGCAATGGAGCAGGCCGAGGACTTCGAAGCCTGGCTCCAGCCCATCCCGGAAAGTGCGCGCACCCGCAAGGTGTCAGGCCAGTTCTGGATCTGGGCAGGCGCAAACCTCGCCCCGATCAACTGGGTCCTCGGCGCCCTGGGCATCAATCTGGGCCTTGGCTTCGCCGACACCGTCACCGTCTTGGTCCTGGGCAACCTGATCGGCATGCTGCTCTTCGGCTGCTTCGTCCTGCTGGGCCAAAAGACCGGCGCCACCGGCATGGTCCTGGCCCGCGCCGCGTTCGGCCGCCGGGGCAACTACCTGCCGGCCGCCATCCAGGCGCTGCTGGTGGTGGGGTGGTGCGCCGTCAACACCTGGATCATCCTGGACCTGGTCATGGCGCTGTTCGGCACCCTCGGCTGGGTGGATCCTGCGGCCCACAACTACGCCTGGAAGATCGGCATCGCCACGTTCATCATGGCCGCCCAGGTTGCCATTGCATGGTTCGGCTACAAGGCGATTGCCGCCTTCGAAAAATGGACGGTGCCGCCCACGATCATCATCCTGGTGGTCATGTCCGCCGTCGCCTGGTTCGGCCTGAAGATCAACTGGACGTACGCCGGCCCCGCGGCCCACATCCTGGAGGGCTCCGAACGGATCGCCGCCATGAGCGCCGTGATGACGGCCATCGGTATCGGCTGGGGCATCACCTGGTTCACGTACGCCGCCGACTACTCCCGCTTCGTCAGCACCACCGTGCCCAAGAAAAAGGTCTACCTGGCCTCCGTCCTGGGCCAGTTCATCCCCGTCGTCTGGCTCGGCGTCCTCGGCGCCAGCCTCGCCACCAACAGCGGCGAAGTGGACCCCGGCAAGCTCATCGTGCAGAACTTCGGAGCCATGGCGCTGCCCGTGCTCCTGATGGTGCTCCACGGCCCCATCGCCACCAATATCCTGAACATCTACACGTTCTCGGTGGCCACGCAGGCACTCGACATCACCATCAGCCGCCGGAAACTCAACCTGTTCGTCGGCGTCTTCTCGCTCATCGCCGTCGTCTTCTTCATCTTCCAGGAGGACTTCGCCTCGGTGCTCGACGCCTGGCTGATCGGGCTCGTGGCCTGGGTGGCCGCCTGGGGCGGTGTGATGCTGGTGCACTTCTTCTGGCTGGAGAAGCGCTGGCCCGGCAAGGTGGAGCGGCTGTTCGACGGCGTCGGCACGCGCCGGCTGCCCGTGGTCAACTGGGCCGGCGTGACCTCGCTGGTCGCCGGCATCGTGGCCACCTGGCTGTTCATGTACGGACTCATCCCGATCATGCAGGGCCCCATCGCGGTGGCCCTGGGCGGCTGGGACCTCTCCTGGCTGGCCGGCGGCCTCACCAGCGCCGCCGTCTACGCGGTTCTCGGCCCGCGGCTGCACCGCCCGTATGTGACGGTGACGGACGACGGCGGCACCACCACCGCGGTCAACGCACCGGACGCTGCGCAGGCACCCCAGCCGGTTCCCGCCGTCGAACTCTAAATCCTTCTGCACATCCCACTTCGCCCACTGACGAAAGGAACCCCGGCATGAGCACCAGCGCCTTCGCGGATTCCCAACACCCCATCACCTGGCCCGCCGGCTTCACCGCCGCCGCATCCTTCACCTTCGATGTCGACGCCGAATCCTGCGTCATCGCTCACGACCCCGCCAGCACCCGGCGCATGTCGCTCATGAGCCACCAGTCGTACGGGCCCAAGGTCGCGGTTCCGCGGCTGCTGCAGATCCTGGAGCGGCAGGAGGTCCGTGGAACGTTCTTCATCCCCGGGTTTACGGCCGAAAGCTACCCGGACGTCGTGCGGCAGATCGTCGACGGCGGCCACGAGGTTGCGCACCACGGCTACCTGCACGAGCCGATGCAGGGGATCGACGCCGCCACCGAAGCGAGCTACATGGACCGCGGGCTTGAGGCGCTGGAGAAGGTCGCCGGGATCAGACCGGTGGGGTACCGGGCGCCGTGGTGGGAACTGAACTGGCACTCACCGGCGCTGCTCGCGGACCGCGGGTTCCTCTACGATTCCAGCCTACTCGACGGCGACGCACCTTACCGGATGTCTGTTGCCTCGGGTTCTGGTTCTGCGGGCTCCAGCTCGGCCGACACGCGCGACATCGTGGAAATCCCCGTTGACTGGACGCTGGACGACTGGGAGCAGTACGCGTTTTATCCCGGTGTGACGGGCAGCGGCGTGATCGAAAGCCCCGCGAAGGTGCTGGGGATGTGGACTCTCGAGGCGCAGGCGCACCACTCGCAGGGGAGCTGCTTCGTGCTCACCAACCACCCGTTCATCTCGGGCCGGCCGTCCAAGGCGGTGGCCTTGGAGCAGCTCATCGAGCGGGTCAAGGGCATGGACGGCATGTGGGTGACGACGCTCGAGCAGATCGCCGAGCACACCAAGGCGACCGTTGCCGAAGTTCACACCCACGCCAGGATCGACGTCCCCACGTACCCCGGTTCGGGGGCCCGGTTCAAGCCCGGGCAGGTGCAGGTGCCCGCGCTCAGCTAGCGATCACTTGGCGCGAACGGACACTTGAGGCACTCGCTACGGGGCCAAGTGTCCTTTCGCGCTGTGAATTTAAGATAGTGTCTCGACGAAGGCGGCGGAGGGTGCTTTTCTTGACCTAAGGCGACCGCCTGCCCGGCATCCGTCCGGGGTTCACGTGAGCAAAGGAGCTTCAAAGTGGCTGGCCTCAGCAACAAGTTCGACTCTGAATACGAAAGCAAGAGCGTCGAGGAACTGGCCAAGGCACCCGTCGGTGCACTCCAGGGCCTGTCCGAGTCTGACGCCCAGAAGCTCCAGGAAGCCCTCGGCATCAAGACCATCAAAGACCTGGGTACCAACAAGTACTTCCTATGGGCCCAGGCGGTAGCAAAACTCGCAGAATAATCCGTTACGCACTGAGAACGCCGGCCTGCCGATCATGACGGCGGGCCGGCGTCGTTCGTGTTCGCGGTTCCAGGTTTCTGCGCGCGCGTCGCGTAGGAGCCGGAACGGGAGCGGAACTGCAATGATCAGACCATGAACAGAGTGGACGGCACAGGACACCAGGCACGGAACTTCGACCGGGCGGCACATCATTCGAGGCTCCGGTTGCTGGTGATGGCCGTCGTCGGTCTGGCTGTGGCCGGGGCCGTGGGACTCCTGCAGTCGTGGACTTATGCGCCGGCCATGGGCTGGGCTGCCGCGTCCGCTACCTATCTCATCTGGGTATGGGCCATCATCGCGCGCTTGCCGGCGGCGGCCACGGCGGCCCACGCCCGGCGCGACGATCCCGGCCGGGCCGCCTCAGACGCGCTGGTGCTGGCCGCCACTGTGGCCAGCTTCGGTGGCGTTGCCATGATCCTTGGGGACGCTTCCAACAGTGCAGGCGGAGCCAAATCGGGCATCATCGCACTCGCGCTCGGGAGCGTGGCGCTGTCCTGGTTCCTCGTACACACGCTCTACACACTGCGCTACGCGTCCATCTACTACCGTGACAAGACCGGCGTCGATTTCAATCAGGAAAACCCGCCGCGCTACTTGGACTTCGCCTACCTCGCCTTCACCGTGGGCATGGCCTACCAGGTCTCGGACACCAACCTCAAAACCGATGCAATTCGCGGTACCGTGCTGCGCCAGGGGCTGCTGTCCTACCTGCTGGGGGCGATCGTTCTGGCGACGATCATCAACCTGGTCTCCGGTCTGGTCCACTGACGGGCCGTCGCCTCGCCGAGTTACCAAAAGTGGCCGCTTCGAAGACTCGTCGCCTCGCCGTTTTACCGAAAAGGGCCGCTAGGAAGCCACTTTATGCGGCCCTTTTGGGCTAAGCGGCGAGTCTTCCCCCCGGAGGCCGCCGCTCACCACGGGCCGGGGTCAGAACTGCGATTCACCGACCGCATCCGGCTAGAACCGACACGCCCGTCTAATGGCCGCCTTTAGTGCCCCGCCTTCACGGTGAGCACCCTCAGGGCGGCGGCGTTGACCGTGGCGGCAAACGCGGTATTGTGCTGGGCGAGCTGCAGCACGGCGGTGTACATCGCCGGAACGGAGCGGGGGTTCGCACACAGCAGCATGGTCCCTCCGGCGTTGATGAAGCTCGTGGCCCGTGTGCCCAGAGCCCACGGACCCAGCTGCACCGCGTTGCACAGGTCATCGGACATGACGACGCCGGTGAAATGCAGGTCCGTGCGCAGCATCGTGCGCATGATCAGCGCCGAGAACGGGGCGATATGGCCGGGGTCGATGCGTGTGTAGTAGGCGCTCGAGACCATGACCCACCGGTCTCCCGCCTGGATCGCCGTCCGGAACGGCAGCAGGTACGGGTCGGTGCGCGTGGTCACGGTGTCCTTGACGTTCCGGCTGATGTCCGTGTTCAGGGCGACGCGGCCCAGGCCAGGAAAGTGCTTGATGACCGGCGCGATGCCCGCCTGGCGCATGCCGGCTGCGAAGGCGCCGCCGTGGGCCGAGACCGCTTGTGGCGTGAAGCCGTATTCGCGGCCAAAGAACCCGATAGGGGCATTGTGCGGTGCGAACTGCCTGCTCGGCACGGTGTCGAGAACCGGCGCCAGATTCATGGTGAGCCCCGCCGTGCGCAGCTGGCTTCCCCAGACGCGGGCATTTGCCTGCAGGGCCGCCGTTGTCTGTGTTCCTTGGGACAGCGCAGTAGGAATGACCGAGAACCCCGGCCCGCCGAGCACCTGGACGAAGCCGCCCTCCTGGTCCGTCGCCACGGCGAGGCGGATGCCGCCGGTAGTGGCCGCGGAGACCGTGGCGGTCATCCGGCGGACGACGGCGGCCGTCGCCGCGGTGCCAGCCCGGCTCCGCCCGGCAAGATACACGTTGCCGACGTGGAGCCTGGTGAGGTCGGACATGGTGTTGGCGTCTGCTCCGGTGGCCGTGGCTGCCACCATGAACAGCTGGCCGACCCGCTGCGGCATCGTGAGGCGGGCGAGCTGCTGCGCCGGAGTGGGCGCGGCTGCCTTGACGGCGGCCGCGTGGCTCACGGCGGGCTTTCGGACAGCACCTGGGACAGCACCTGGGACAGCCGCGGGCCGGCTTGCTGCGGGCCGCCGTATTGTGGGCCGGCTTGCTGCCGGCGGGTTTGCAGCAGGCAGGAACTCGGCCCTTGTCGCCGACAGGGACTTGCTTGTTGCGGACGGGGACTGGGGCGGGCCGCCCGCGGCAGACAGAGCAACCAAAAGCGCTGCTCCCAGAACTGCCAATCTACTCAGATGATGCATGTTCACACGGCTTTGCTGGGGCACTCATATACCAACGAGGGTACGCCGTTTCCGCCGGGACGGCCGCACCAAGGCGTCGTTTCATGGCACGGATCAGTTAGCGAACGGACACTTGAGGCCCTAAATAACGGAGCCACAAGGATCCGTTCGCTTCTTGGGTCTATGCATCGTGCGTCGTGTTGCCAGGAATGGCCGCTTGGAAGCATTTCAGGCGGCCATTATTGGTATATCGGCATGGAAAATGCCGCCCTGCAGTGTTGGGGGCCATCGCAGGACGGCATGGATCAAAGGTACTGTTCCGCCCGTTGCCGCAACAGCCTTAGTCCGGGAATAGCCGCAATCTTAACGTTTTTCTAACGCCTGTCCGCGTTTGAACGGCCGAAGGCGTGGAGGGGCACGCCGGACACGACGAGGCCCTGTCCGCTCTTACCGGACAGGGCCTCGAGCTTTAAAGCGGGACCTTAGTGCCTTCTGAAGGCGTCCTTGATCTTTTCGCCGGCTTGCTTCAGGTCGGCCCTGATGTGGCGGGCCCTGCCTTCAGACCGGAGCCTTTCGTTTCCGGTGGCACGGCCGGCCGCTTCCTTGCTTCTGCCGTGGAGTTTGTCGGCGGCGTTGTGGATCTTGTCACCCAAACCCATCGTGACCTCCTGTTCGGGAAAGCCGGGGCGGCCTGCTGCCGCGGCGGCCATTCTCAGTCTATCGACGGCAGGCCTGGGCAGCCATGCCCACTTTTCGCGCCGCGGCGCCCGGTTCCAGTGAATGACGACGACGGCGAGCAGGCTCCAGCCAAGGAGCGGCAGGAACATGCCCACGAGGACCATCGCCGTGATCGCGGCCAGGACGCCAGCCCGGTGTCCGCGGAGCAGGACAAGCTGGTTCGCCAGGCCGAAGTCCTTGAAGTCGGCGCGGCTGGTGACCTTCTCGGCCGCCGCATCGATGGCCACCGCGCTGGCGGTGGCGGGCCATTCGCTGCCTGCCTCGGTCACCGTCCGGGCCTTCCCCAGGGCAGCGCGTAGCGTTTTGAGTAGCGCTAAGCAGTCTCTTGCCCGGTCAGCCCGGGCAAGAGGCTGCTTAGCGTGTAAGTGATGGGTGGCTCGTTGCGCCTGGCTTATCGCTTGCTGGCGCGGGTACGGGCCAGCGCCGTCACGCCGGCGGCGAGGCCGATCAGTCCCGCGGCGAGCCCAACCCAGCCGGCCGTACTGCCGCCGTCGGAGGACGCCGGGGCGGGGCTGGTGGCCGATGCCGGGGCGGCCGATGGCGGGGTTGTGGCTTCTGCGGAGGCCGCCGCGGACGCGGGTTCGGCGTCCTTGGCCGTGGTCACGAACGAGGGGGCCGGGTGGTCGGGCTCAGCCTTGCCCTCGACGGCCTGCTGGTCCCACTTCACCACGGTCCCGTCGGTGTAGGTCTGTACCGCGGGCAGCGTGACGGTGGTTCCTTCGTCCGGCAGGACTCCGACTGAAAGGGAGAACGCCTGGTATTCGTTCTGGCCGATCTGGTGCGCGGCGTCGGCTGTCCATACCACCTTGCTGGGTGCCTTGGTGACGGTGGTCCCGTCGACCGTGACCGGTTTGGGCAGGGCTGTGGTGATGACCTGGGCCTTCCAGCCTTCGAGCGGTTTGACCGACACCGAGGTGAACGGCGTGGCTGCTGGGAGATCGACTTCCAGCTTGTTGGTTTTGGCGGCCGGGGATTCGTTGGGCACGTTGAAGGTCAGGTGCGTGAAACCGCCGGCAGCCGGGTCATCCGGGTCGACGTGCACGTGGGCGGAGGCTGCAGCCGCGCCGGCGGCAAGGAATCCAGCCGCCAGCGTGGCGGTTGCGGTGGTCTTGAGGGTGCGGCGAAGGGAGGTATTCATGGCAGGAGCGCCTTTCACAGGTTTTGGGGTCAGGAACAGCAGGCCGGGGGCCTGTCCGGAAAGCGGAAGAACCGCCGTCGGAAGTTCCTGCCAGTTGTGAAAGGAACTGTCTCTAGGCGGCGGGTGCGGGCAGCGGAGGTCCGCGCCGGGAAGGCAGCCGCACCGAGTGGTGCCTGGGCGGAAGTAGTGCGGCCACGAGGCACGGGACGAAGGTACGGACCGGAACGACGACGGCCGGTTCAGCGTCCCAGAACAGCGGGCTCAGCCGGTTGGCCAGTGCCGCGAGGGCCCGCTCACCGTGGGCAAGGAGCAGCGCGGTGGCCAAGGTGGCGACGGCGTGTGCGGCGAACATGAGTTCCCCGGGTGCGGACCCTTGGACCGGGGCGGCCATCATCAGCGCCTCGTGGTTCAGCGTGCCAGAGGTGTGTCCGGCGTGCGCGGAAAGCAGCGCAGGGGAAACCGCCGACGGAATTTCCGCAGACATGGCGTCGAACGCCCAGTGAAGCCAGGCCTGTCCGCCACCTATCAGCCCGATCAGAACCGGCAGCGACAGCTTGAAGCGGGTGAGGGCCGCGACCGGAACCATAGTCACGGCGCACAGGGCCGCCAGGATTCCCGGCATAGGCAGCTGGCCCCCACCGGCAAGGTGCCCGCCGGCGGCCAGGCCCAGGACGATGGTGCCGATCAGCCCGGAGCGGAACAAGCGGAACGAAGCATGGGGCTTCACGGTCTGTCCTTTCTCCTGGGCGACGACGTTGGCTTCAGCAGCGGAATGCACCTTACCCGCCATGCTATGACGTGGGCCACACTCTGGGGCGTTCATGACGCGTCATTGCCGGGGCCGTTTCCGGCATCCCTGATTCCATCGCGCAGGTTCCGGCGGACGTACCGTCCCGTCACCAGAACGCCGCCCGTGAGTACCGCCGCGCCGCCGACGAACACCCAGCGAACTCCAGGTGCCGGGGCCGGTTCCCGGGCAGGTGCAGTTGCGGCAGGTGCTGTTGCAGCGGACGCCGTGGCCGACTCCGAGGGCCCGTTCGATTTCCCGGCAGTGAAGGTGAAGGTTCCCTCGATGGGGTGGGAATCCGAGGATACGATGCGCCACACAACCGTGTACCGCCCGGCAGGAGCTTCCGCCTTCACCGCCTGGGCGGCGACGTTGTCCTCGATGACGACCGGTCCGATGGATTGGTTGGTGCCGTTTTCGTCTTTAACCAGGACCTCCGCACCGAGGCCGATCGGCGTGTTGTTGAAGGTCAGCTTCACCGCCGCAGGGACCGAGGCAGCAGTGGACCCTTCGGCGGGCTCAACTTTCTCGACGACGTCGTGCGCGTTCGCGGGTGCCAGCACCGTCATCGACATAAGGGCCACCAGCGCCGCAACGGCCAGACTGCCCATGGCGATCCGCGCCACACGGAAAAGGAGCAGCACATGTTGGAGATTCATCTGTGTCCCTTTCGCGAAACGGCCGGCGGATTGCTTTCGAGGCTAGGAACACCTGCGTGGAAAAACCTTGGACGGCGGCCGCAACTCGTTTCCGAAGACCGCCCCGGATGGGTGGTGCACCGCCATGCCGCCCGAGGTTTGTCCAGGCTGTTGAGATATCCAATTCCCGTGGTGCGCTCACAGGCGCCGCCGGAAACCGGGATGACTCGCAGTAAACACCAACCCGAAACGTTCCGGAAAACATCGTGGTGCAGGCTGGTCCCATCAACATTTCAAGGGAGGGGGACCGGCTGTGAACGACGATGTGGCGCTTGAAGTGGAGTCCAGTGCGGAGCTGGCGGTAGGCGACCAGGTTGAGGCCTGGCACCGCGGGCGGCTGGCACACCGGGGGACCGTGAGCAGCACGTTCCAGGACATCGACCTGTTCTGGATCATTGACGCCCGGACCGGCGCGCGCCGGCTGCTGGATCTCGAGCAGCTCAGCGTGCGGCGGGTTCCGGCCGGAAGGGCGGCATCCGGCGTCGGGCATTCCCCAACTGGCGCGCATTCCACCGGTGCCGGGAAACTGAAGCCCGACGCCGGGAACCCGGCTAACGCCGTCGGCAAGCCCGCCGCCCGGAGACGGAGGCCCGTTAGGAACCTGAGCCAGGTGGTCTTTATTGAGGCGCCGGCCACGCGGTAACGGGCCTGCAGGAAATGTCAGGAAATGTTGCTGAACCGCTCCGCCTGGGTCTTGCTGCCCTGCACGATGATCTGGTCGTCGTCGTACAGGACGGTCTGCGCCGTGGTATGGCCCCAGATGCCGCCGGGGCGCTTGACCGCCACGATGGTGATGCCGTACTTGTCGCGCAGGCCCAACACGCCAAGCGGACGGTCCCGGGCCTCGGAGGGCGGGCTGGTGCGGATCATCACGAAGTCGTCCTCGAACTCGACGTAGTCCAGCAGCGAGCCGCGGACCAGGTGGGCCACGCGCTTGCCCATGTCGTGCTCGGGGCGGATCACGTGGTCGACGCCGAGCTGGTTGAGGATCTCCGCGTGCGGTTCGCTGATGGCCTTGGCCCAGATCTGCGGTTTCTTGAACGTGAGCAGGCGCGACGTCGTCAGGATGCTCGCCTCGATGTCGCTGCCGATGCCCACCACGGCGCGGTCAAACTCGTGGACCGAGAGCTGGCGCAGCACCTCCTCCTTGGTGGAGTCGGCCCGGACCACGTGGGTTAGCCGGCCGTTGTAGGACTGCACGGTGTCCTCGCTGGAGTCGATGCCCAGCACCTCGGTGCCCTGCGCCTCGAGCTCCAGCGCCAGCGATCCGCCGAAGCGGCCCAGACCGATCACCACCACCGAGTCTGCCTGCGCCGCGGTGCCGGCCGGACGGGAGAAGAAGTTCTTAGCCAATGAGGGGCCTTTCCTTGGGGTACTCGTAGAGCAGCGGACGTTCGCGGAGCGCCAGCGCGGCGCCGAGGGTCACCGGGCCGAGCCGGCCGATGAACATGAGCAGGATCAGCACCACCTGCCCGGCCGGCGGCATGGCGGCGGTGATGCCGGTGGACAGCCCCACCGTGGCGAACGCGGAGATGACCTCGAACAGGATCCGTTCCTGGCCGAAGTCGGTGATGATCATCAGGAACATCGTGGAACCGACCACCAGCCCGATGGCCAGCAGCACCACGGTGATGGCCTGCCGGTGGACGGCCCGGGAGAGGCGCTTGCCGAAGATGTTCACGGCGGTGCCGCCCTGCAGCTCTGTCACGAGGATGAAGAACAGGACGCTGAACGTGGTGATCTTCAGGCCGCCCGCGGTGCCGGCCGGGCCGCCGCCAATGAACATCAGGATGTCCATGCCCAGCCAGGACACCTCATGCATCTGCCCGATGTCGATGCTGTTGAACCCGGCCGTGCGGGTGATGACTGACTGGAAGAACCCGGCCAGGATGCGCTGGCCCGGCTTGAGTCCGCCGAGTGTGGCCGGGTTGGACCATTCGACGGCGGTGATGAAGACGGTGCCGCAGATCAGGAGCACGGCGGTGCCCACCAGGACCAGCTTGGTGTTCATGCTCCAGTGGATGGGCCGCTGGTACTGCCGGCGCAGTTCGAACAGTACCGGGAAACCGAGGCCGCCGATGATCACCGCGGCGGCGATGGGCAGGCAGATCCAGGGGTCGCCGGCGAATCCGACGAGGTTGTCCGAATGCAGCGCGAAGCCTGCGTTGTTGAACGAGGACACCGCATGGAAGACGCCGTGCCAGAGCGCGCGGCCGGGCTCGTAGCCGTAGCCGGCGACGAGCCTGGCGGCCAGTATCCCGGCGAGCACGATCTCCACGGTGAGGCTGATGACCAGCACCCCGACCAGCACTCGGCGCACGTCCCCGAAGCCGGTGCTCTTGGTCTCCGCCGCGGCTGACAGCCGTGAGCGCAGGCCCAGCCGGCGGGCCATGAGTACGCCCAGCAGCGTGCCGAAGGACATGACCCCGAACCCGCCAATCTGGATCAGGACCATGATCACCACCTTGCCGAAGCCGCTCCAGTACACCGGCGTGTCCACGGTGATCAGCCCGGTGACGCACACCGAGGACGTAGAGGTGAACAGGGCGTCGAGGAAAGGTGCGCCCCCCGGGCCGTTCCGCGCGACGGGCAGCATGAGCAGCCCCGTTCCGACGGCGATGGCGGCGGCGAACCCGAGCACGATCACCTGGGAGGGGTGTTGAGGCGTGAAGACGTTGAGGATGCGGGGGAACACTTTGGAGCCGCCGGGCCAGAGCCCGCCAAAAGCGCGATCCGATGTTGTTGCTTTCCGGCCGGTTCTCGCGGCGGTCCGGGCCGTTTTTGCTGCCGTTCTCGCCGCGAATCTGGCCGTCTGGGCAGCCGGCCGGGGCTTCCTGCCCGGGGATTGGGCGTTCCTGCCTGCAGGCCGGGCCTTAGGGGCAGGGACGTCGCGCATACGCGTCACGCTACCACCGCGGAAATCCTATGACGGGTGTGGAGGACGAGGCGTTAAGAAAGCGTTAAGATCCCCGGTTTTGGCGCTTTCGGAATTCCGGCCGGTGCTAGGCTCCCGTGGTCATCAGCAAACTGCCCATGTGAATCGAAGGACCCCGTGGCCACCTCAAGCACGCAAGGCCGTGTCCTGCCATGCTGACCCAAAGCGCCCCGGTGCTGTGGCTGATCCTCGGCATCGGCGTCACCGGCTACATGATCTACCGGCTCATCAGAGCAACGAAGTAGCCCCCGCCGTCGGACGCATCCCCTGGCCCGACGGCGGCCCCCTCCCAGCCGCTCCGCCCGCCCGGCCCTCCAGCCGTTCGGCGGCATGCCTTCCCCGCAATCCAGAAAGACACTTCATGACCGCACCTGCCCAATACTCCGTTCCGGCCAGCGTGCCCACCCCAGAGCTGGAACACGGCCCCGGCAGCCGGCTTGCGCGGTGGCTGCTGGAGCACAAGGTGCACCAGCCGGTGGGCCCGGAGTCCGAGGAGGGCACCGGGCACCAGCAGAGTTGGTGGAAGGTCATGTGCCTGACCGGCGTCGACTACTTCTCCACGCTGTCCTATCTCCCCGGCATCGCCGCGCTCGCCGCCGGGGCCCTGTCGCCGCTGGCCACGCTGCTGATCGTGGCCCTGACGCTGCTGGGCATGCTGCCGATGTACCGGCGGGTGGCGCACGAGAGCCCGCACGGTCAGGGGTCCGTGGCCATGCTCGAAAACCTGCTGCCGTTCTGGCGCGGGAAGGTGTTCGTGCTGGTGCTGCTCGGGTTCGTGGCGACATCGTGGATCATCACCATCACCCTGTCCGCCGCCGACGCCACCGTGCACATGCTGGAGAACCCGTACCTGCCGCCGTTCCTGGAAGGCCAGGCGGTCCCCATCACCGTGGTCATGCTGCTGATCCTGGGCGGGGTCTTCCTGATGGGCTTCTCCGAGGCCGTGGCCGTGGCCATTCCGCTGGTGGGCGTCTTTCTGCTGCTGAACGCCCTCATCATCGGCACCGGGATTTACGACGCCGTCACCCAGCCGGGTGCCGTCGGCGCCTGGATGTCGCAGCTCACCTCCTTTGGCGGCGGCTTTGGAAACATCGCCGGGCCTGCCATCCTGGCGTTCCCGCTGCTGGTGCTGGGCCTTTCCGGCTTCGAGACCGGCGTGAGCATGATGCCCCTGGTCAAGGCCGCAGGTTCGTCGCCGGAAGAGATGCTGCGAAACCGGATTCGCAATACCCGCAAGCTCCTCACGACGGCGGCCGTGGTGATGAGTGTGTACCTGATCGGCAGCAGTTTCGTGACCACCGTGCTGATCCCGGCCGAGGCGTTCCAGGCCGGCGGGCCGGCGAACGGCCGTGCGCTCGCGTACCTGGCACACGAGCGGCTCGGCAACGGCTTCGGCTCCGTCTACGACGTCAGCAGCGTCCTGATCCTGTGGTTCGCGGGTGCCTCCGCGATGGCCGGGCTCATCAACATCGTGCCCCGGTACCTGCCCTCGTACGGCATGGCGCCCGACTGGTCCCGCGCGGTGCGGCCCGTGGTCCTGGTGTACACGGCCATCAGCATCCTCATCACCATCGGCTTCAAGGCTGACGTCAACGCCCAGGCCGGGGCGTATGCCACCGGGATCCTGTTCATGATGGTGTCCGGCGCCGTGGCCGTGAGCATCTCCGCCGCACGCAAGAAGCGGCGGGGGGCCGCCGTTGGCTTTACCGTCCTGACCCTCGTGATGCTGTACGCGCTGGTGGAGAACGTGATCGAGAAGCCCGACGGCCTGGCGATCTCCGGGTTCTTCATCCTGGGCATCGTGGTGGTCTCGCTGGTCTCCCGTGTTTCACGGACCACGGAGCTGCGGGTGGACCGGATCGAGTTCGACGAGGCCGCGCGGCGCTTCGTGACGGACACGATCGACTACGACGGGCGGATCAACATCATCGCCAACCGCCCGCAGGCCAGGGACGCCAAGGAGTATGCGGAGAAGGAGGCCGCGCAGCGGGAGAACAACCCCGTGCCCGGCACGGCCGACGTCATGTTCCTGGAGATCGACGTCACGGACCCGTCCGGCTTCAGCGACGTCCTCACGGTGCGCGGGGTGGAGGTGGACGGTCACCGCGTCCTGCGCGCGACCAGCCCGGCCGCACCCAACGCCATCGCCGCCATTCTGTTGGCCCTGCACGCCGCTACGGGAGTCCGGCCGCACGCGTACTTCGAGTGGGCCGAGGGCAACCCGCTGGCCCACCTGATGCGCTATCTGCTCCTGGGCCGCGGCGACACCGCGCCCGTGGTCCGCGAGATCATCCGCGAAAACGAGCCCGACCCCGCCCGCCGCCCCGGCATCCACGTCGGCTGACCCCTCGGGACGCTCTCTCACTTCCTTCCGGTTTTCCCCCGACGCTCCCTCACCGTTAGCCGGCAGGAAGTGAGAGAGCGTCGCTACGGGACGGGGGAGGCTGTGACCACCACGTTCTTGCCCCACGGATCCTCGGTGTAGCAGCTGATGAGCACCACGCGGTTGGGCACGACGTTCCAGATGTCGCTGTCCTTGAGCGTGGTTTTGTCGTGCGTCGTCACGGAATCCACCACATACTTCAGCACGCCCTTCGCAGTGGTGACCGTGAGGGTCTTGCCCACGAGCGAGCCGTCACTGAGCCGGTTGAACGGGCATCCCGGCCGTCCCAGCTGTGCCCCACGATGTAAGTAGTGTTGGTCGAACCCGCACCAGGCACCCCGTAGCTCGTCAGCCAGTAGGCGTCTACGGTCAGCGGCGGGACGAGCGACTCCGAGGCCAGCTCGTCCGCACTCGGCGTCAGCGGCAGAACCCGCACCTTGAGGTCGACGGCGTCGACCGACACTGCGGTCGGCGCTGCGGCCCGTGGTCGGGCCGCCTTGCGGGCAACGGGCGTGGGGCTCGGGGAACCCACCGCGGAAGGGATGGCTGACGGCACGACGGCGGTGCTGCCGCCGCCGCTTGGGGGAACAGCGTTCGACGGCGCCAGGAAGAGGGCTGCGGCCAAGCCCACCGCGGCAACTGCGGGTACGGCAAGCCAGCGCCGGCGGATGGGCCGGCGCTGGCTGGTCATCGTCTGCGGAGCCAACTGCCTACTTCCGGGTGCGTTCCAGGCGGCGCATCCTCATGGCGACAGCTGCGGGCACGGCGATGCCTGCCGCGAGGAGCCCCGCCAGGAGCGCAAGTCCGGGGTGAACGCCCGGCTCGGCTTGCGCCGAGGTCTGAACGTTGAGGCCCTTGTTCGTCGCGACCGCCGGGGTGCCGCCCCCGGCGGGAGTTACGCTGACCGCATTGGCGACGGCCGGCGTCGTGCTTCCAGGGGCCGCCGGGACCGTAACCGGGGGAGTGACCGCGGGATCAACGCCGCCGGCGTCCGGGTTGCAGGCCGCCAGGAAGGCCTCGAAGAGGCCCCCGAGGTCGGCGGCCGTAGCTTCGTCGAGCGAAACGGCGGCCAGTGCGGCGTCGAAGTCGGCCGCCGCCGCGTTGGACGCGTCCCGGGCCTCGATGACCTCCGGGGTGTTGATGGCTGCGTCGTACGCCGCGGTCAGGTCCGCGACCGCCTGCCGCGCTGTGTCCTCGGCCTCCTCAGCCGCTTCGGTGGCGTCCTCCGCTGCACTGATTGCAGCCGGATCGCCCGAATCCTCGGCCTCTTCCTCTGCAGCCTCGGCGTCAGCGGTTGCTGTGATGGCGTCGTCCAGCGCCGCCTGTGCCGTCGCGAGTTCGGCGGCGGGGACCGCTCCGGCTGCTTCGACCAACGAAAGGTAACCCGTCTCGGCGTCCGCCGCGACTGCGGCCTTGGACTCAAGATCGGCCACGGTTGCCTCGGTGATGCCGGCAGCAGAGAGCGCGCCCTCAAATTGCGTGGAAGCCTGTTGGCAAGCGGGGTCGCCTGGCGCCGCGGCTGCTGTCGGGGCTCCGAGGAAGAGCCCGCCGGCGAAAACGGCAGCTGACGAACCAGCGGCGACCCATTTGGATAAAGCGGTCATAGTGTGTGCGTCCCCCAAACCCGTACCGGCCGCCGGGACGGCCCCGGCGGTTCCAGCGCGCAGCAGAACGGCTCGTCGCGCTGGCTCCGGAGAATCCGGTTGGACCAGGCGGGAGAGACGCTCGTGGTGCTAATCATCCCGAATACGACGGCGAGACCTCAGTTTTACCTGAATGCCGCCCGAAAGATCGCTGTGAGAGCCAAAATGCAGATCAAATGGCGTTTGTGGCAAACGTCACTGAGTTGCGGAGACGTCGGGCCCGCTGGCCGCCTCGACGGCCGCCAACCGAACCACGTGCAGGGCCAGCGGGTCAAGGAGCTTCCGGGTCCTATGTGCTGGTCTCGAGGATCCAGAACATACCCAAGACCGGCACGGTTTCTGTCACCCTGCCCACGTGGTAGAGGTGCCCGTTGTAGCGGGCCTCCACCACGTCGCCGGGGGAAAGGTCGCGGCAGTGAACGATGCGGCCGACCGCTCCGTCGGTGGCGGCTGATTCATGCATGGCGGGCTCCGTCCTTGGCGCCGTCACCGCTTTTGATCCTGTTAGGTTGTTGGCGCTCTTTCAGGATGGCGCCGCCACATTGCCGCGCGGTTTCCGTGGGTTGATTTTCGCGTGACCTCGTTTCCCGCCCGGGATTTAGCGGCGGGAGGTGAGAGAGCGTTGGGGGGAAGGCGGCAGGAAATGAGAGAGCGTCGGGGGGAAGGCGGCAGGAAGTGAGAGAGCGTCGGGGGGAAGGCGGCAGCAGGTGAGAGAGCGTCGGGTCTTACGCGGGGCCGAGGGCCTGCAGGCCGGGGGCTACGGAGAGGTTGGGTTCGGGCTGGCTGAGGTCGCGGGCGCGGAGTACGGCCATGGACTTGGAAGCCACCTTCAGCACCGAGCCGGCGTCGAGAGGGCCGCGCTCCACTCCGGTTCCGGCGGTATTGATCACCATGTCCCACGCGTCGGCGAACTCACCGGAGGGGAGGGTGAACTTGATGTCGTCGTCGTGCGCGTTGAAGTAGAGCAGGAAGTTCACGTCCGTGATGCGGCGGCCGCGGTCGTCCCGGCCCTGGATGCCGTCGCCGTTGAGGAACACGCCGATGGTCCGGCCGAACCCGCGGCCCCAGTCCTCGGGCAGCATCTCCATGCCGGCCTCGTTCAGCCACACGATGTCCGGCAGCTTCTCGCCCTTGCCGCGCCGCACCGGCCGGCCGTCGAAGAAGGTGCTGCGCCGGAACGTGGGGTGCTTGGCGCGCAGCCGGTTCACCGCAGCGGTGAAATCCATGAGCGGCATGTCGACGGCGTCCCAGTTGACCCAGCTGAGCTTCGAATCCTGGCAGTAGACGTTGTTGTTGCCCTGCTGCGTTCGGCCGAGCTCGTCGCCGTGCAGGATCATGGGCACGCCCTGTGAGAGCAGCATGGTGGCGATGAAGTTCCGCTGCTGCCGCGCCCGGAGCGCCAGCACCGCCGGATCCGTTGTGGGGCCCTCCACGCCGCAGTTCCACGAGCGGTTGTGCGATTCGCCGTCGCGGCTGCCTTCGCCGTTGGCCTCGTTGTGCTTCTCGTTGTACGAAACCAGATCCCGCAGGGTGAAGCCGTCGTGTGCCGTGACGAAGTTGATGGACGCCACCGGACGCCGCCCCGACCGTTCGTACAGATCCGCGGACCCGGTCAGCCGCGACGCAAACTCGCCCAGCGTGGCTGGCTCGCCGCGCCAGAAATCGCGCACGGTGTCGCGGTACTTGCCGTTCCACTCCGTCCACTGCGGCGGGAAGTTGCCCACCTGGTAGCCGCCCGGTCCAACGTCCCACGGCTCCGCGATCAGCTTCACCTGCGACACGATTGGGTCCTGCTGCACCAGCTCAAAGAACGTGGAGAGCCGGTCCACGTCGTAAAACTCGCGGGCTAAAGCGGCGGCGAGATCGAAGCGGAACCCGTCCACATGCATCTCGGTGACCCAGTAGCGCAAGGAATCCATCAGCAGCTGCAGGGAGTGCGGCTGCCGCACGTTCAGGGTATTTCCGGTGCCCGTGTAGTCGACGTAGTACTGCCTGTCATTGTCCAGCAGGCGGTAATACGCAGCGTTATCGATTCCCCTGAAGCTCATGGTGGGCCCCAGATGGTTCCCTTCCGCCGTGTGGTTATAGACGACGTCGAGAATCACCTCGATCCCCGCACGGTGCAGTGAGCGGACCATCGCCTTGAAGTCCTGGACCTGCTGGCCCATCTGGCCGATCGAGCTGTACGTGTTCTGGGGTGCGAAGAACCCGATGGTGTTGTAGCCCCAGTAGTTGCTCAGCCCCTTCTCCTGCAGCGTCCCGTCGTTGACGAACTGGTGCACCGGCATCAGCTCGATGGCCGTGATGCCCAGCCGCTGCAGGTGCGCAATGACCGCGGGGTGGGCGACGCCGGCAAAGGTGCCGCACTGCTCTTTGGGCACCTCGGGGTGCAGTTCGGTGAGCCCCTTGACGTGCGCCTCGTAGATAACGGAGCGGTGGTAGGGGACCCGCGGCGGCCGGTCGCCGGCCCAGTCGAAGAACGGGTTGATCACCACGCCCAGCATGGTGTGCGGCGCCGAGTCCTGGTCATTGCGGGAGGAGGGGTCGCCGAAGGTGTAGGAGAACATGGCCGGGTGCCAGTGGACCTGCCCGGAGATGGCTTTGGCATACGGGTCCAGGAGCAGCTTGTTGGGATTGCAGCGCTGGCCCCTGGCAGGGTCGTAGGGCCCGTGGACCCGGTACCCGTACTTCTGCCCGGGCTGGATCTGGGGCAGGTAGCAGTGCCACACATACCCGTCAGCTTCGAGGAGCTCCACGCGGGATTCGGTGCCGTCGGCGGCTATCAAACACAGCTCGACGGCGGTGGCAGCCTCGCTGAAGAGCGCGAAGTTTGTCCCCATCCCGTCAAAGGTCGCACCCAGTGGATACGCGCTGCCCGGCCAGACTTCCATGATCACTCCTGCGGCTGTTCAGTTATTTCGGAAACCATATTCGATGTCCGGTTGGGGTCCGCGCGCCTCGCCCTGCTTCAAGGCTAAGCACACTTAGTAGTTTCGCCAAGCCCGGGTATCAAGCTGCAATCTTGTAAATCAAATTGTTTGTGATTCTGGCCTCGCGGAGCCCGCGATTCCGCGGTGCCGGCCCGGCCCGCACCTAGGATGAAGGGGATGACTCCACCGGACAGCCCGCCGCCCTTCAGCCTTCGCGGCATCGCTGTTCCGGCTTTTGGCCCTGCACTCCTGTTCAGCGTTGGCCAGGGCGCGATCCTGCCGGTGGTGGCGCTGTCCGCCCGGCAGTTGGGCGCATCCGTGGCCGTGGCCGCCCTCATTGTCACGCTGATCGGGCTGGGCTCGTGGTTCTTCAACCTGCCGGCGTCGATGATCACCCTGAAGTTCGGCGAACGCTGGTCCATTGTGGGCGCGGCCGCCGCGGGGGCGCTGGCCCTGCTGGCCGCCGGGGTGTCGCTGGTGATCGGCAACGGGCTCTGGCTGCTCGCGGTGGCGATGGCCGTCGTCGGGATGTCAGCCGCCGTTTTCAGCCTGGCCCGCCAGAAGTACCTCACCGAGGCGGTGCCGGTGGAATTCCGCGCCCGGGCCCTGTCCACGCTGGGTGGGGTGAGCCGCATCGGCACGTTCGTCGGTCCGTTCATCGGCGCCGCGGCCATCGCTTTCGTTGGCATCAGCGGCGCCTACTGGGTGGGCGTGGCCGGGATGGCCGCGGCCGCCGTGCTCGCCGTGACCGTCCATGACCTGGTGCTGGCGGACGGGTCCTGCGCCAAGAGCGGTCCGGAGCCCACCCTGCGTGGGGTGGCCGTCTCGCATGCCGGCGTTTTTTTGACCGCCGGAGTAGGAATCCTGCTGCTCAGTGCCCTGCGCACCTCCCGCCAGGTGGTGATTCCGCTGTGGGCCGACAACCTGGGCCTCGACCCCACGCACGCGTCGTTGGTCTATGGGCTCTCCGGGGCGATCGACATGCTGGTCTTCTACCCGGCCGGCAAGGTGATGGACCGGCGCGGGCGTCAGTGGGTGGCCATCCCGTCCACGCTGATCATGGGCGTGGCACTGGTGCTGATACCCCTGACTGCCGGGTTCACCAGCCTGCTGCTCGTGGCGCTGCTCATCGGCTTTGGCAACGGAATCAGCTCCGGTTTGGTGATGACGCTGGGTGCAGACTTCTCGCCCGACCGCGGCCGCGGGCAGTTCCTGGGCCTCTGGCGGTTCATGGCCGACGCCGGCTCCGCCGGCGGTCCCGTTCTTCTCTCCGCGGTGACGGCCGCGGCCTCCCTCGGCGCCGGTGTGACGGCCACGGGCGTACTGGGGTTCGCGGCGGCAGGCGTGTTCGCCGTGGTGCTTCCCAGGCTCAAGCACCGCCGCAACTACTGACGCCGGCCTCCAAGCCCAACTGACTCGCAGTTGTTGTCGTTTTGACGGCTCAAAACGACAACTATTGCGAGTCAGTTGGGCAGGTTACGTCCCAGCCCAGCGGCGGAGGGTGCTGTTGACGAGGCCGATCAGCACGGCCGTCCACCAGCACGCCTGCGAGATGCTGAGTGCGATCAGAAGGCGCATGCGCAGCCGGCTGCCCAGTTCCCTGAAGCTTGTTTCCCGCGGAAGTGCGAACATCTTGTGCATGGCCGGGGCGATGCTCAGGCCGTTCAGCATCAGGACGAGCACGCAGCCGAGCTTCACGGCCGTCACCGGGTTGGTGATGTCGGGCTGGATGAGGGCGCCCGAGGTCAGCAGGAGCGCGAGGCCGCCCCAGATCAGGGGCTTCGTTGCGCGTTCAAGTTTTGGGGATGCATGCATGTGAACCTTGCCCATGAGCCACAGCAGGCCCAGCCAGTCGACAACGAGGATGGTGCCGAAGGCCAGCACGAGGGCGAGGATGTGGCCGGCGAGCCCGATGCGGTGTAGTACAGGGCCGAACTCCACGAAGTGCCCCACCAGCAGGGAGGCGAGCCAGCCAGCGGTGCAGAGGGCGCCCAGCAGGAACAGTCGGATGGTCTGCCTGCGGGACGAGGGGGTCCTGAGAGCGGCGCGGTTGCGGCGGGCGGGGGTGGCAGCGCGGTGGGGCTGGTACCTGGGTGCGGAGCTTGCCGCGGTTCGGGGTTCAGGGCGGGTCAAGGTGGTGCGGGTGTCGGCGAACATAATGCCGGCCTTTCATCACTGTTGTGCTCCCCTGAATGGTGACGGGAGCTGGACTGGCCGGGTGGTTCCGGACAGCAGGGAATTGCTGGGCTTCGTGTGGGCTTTTGGGTGCCTGGAGTGGCTGGCTGGCTCGCGCTGCGATGCAGGTCGGAGGCTGCCGGAGCCGGTGGCTCCAGAGTAGTTTCGGTCTACCTAAATGAATACGATACAGGTTGATTTATGGATTGCGCAAAGAAAGCGTGTTCTATTGATCGGCGCGTCCGCCCGGAATCAGGCGCGATTCTCGTGTAGGGACGGCGGGAACGAGCGGTCCCTCCGCGTCGGTAAAGACAGCCCGCCTGCGCGGTTTTTCGCCGCGATGCGGTGGCGTATCAGTCGTCCGAACCGTGGCCGCCGCGGCCGTCTCCGGGCTCGGATGCCTTGCGCTGCCCGCCCTTGTCATCGCGCAGTTCCGGGACGGTCCGCAGGCCGCCTTTATCGTCGCCCGGCTGGACGGAGACGACGCCGGGATCCCCCGCAGCGGGGGTGCCGGCAGGCTGGGACCCGACCGCGCCCCCTGGTTGGGAACGGGTGGTGCCGGCGGCCTGGGACCCGGCAGAGCCGGCGTCGGACGTGGCTGGAACGGTTCCGTCCGTATCGTCCCCAGGCGCGGCACCCTTCCCGGGGGTGGACGACGGCGTCGTCCGCCGTCCGCCTTTGTCCTCACCGGATTCCCGTGTCCGGGTGGTCTTCGCGGGTGTAGCCGGCGTTTCGTTGGCGGCGGTGGTGGCGTTCGCTTTTGCTTTCGCGCCGACGGCGGCGGCCGGCGCGGGAGTCCTGGTGGGGTTGCTGGGCAGGAGGATGCTGTTGGCGTTGCCGGTACCCGCCGGGGTGGTGTTGAGTACGTGTGTGTTGACGGCGAGAGCGGCGGATCCGGTGACGAGGATTCCGGCCACGGATAGTGCGAGGGCTGCGCTGGTTTTCATGGTCCATCCTGGATGTCGGTGGAAGTATCGGATGCGGGAGGTGCGGGGGGTTATCCGCCGTCTTGGATCTCGCGCAGATGCGCCAGCATCGCCTGTTCGGGGTGCCCCGGATGTTCGGAGATGTGCCTGAGCAGGGCCAGCCGGATCTCCGAGTTCAGGCCTTCGTCGCCGAGAATTTCGCCCATGAGCCGCATCAGCTGGCGGTGCATGATGCCGCCCTGGGGGGCGCGCCGTGGGGGCCGGTTGCCGGTTGCCTCGGCGGGACGGTCGGTGCCGGGCGGGGCAGGGAACGCTGCGGGGCCACCGGCTACCTGGCGGGCAGGTAGCCTCTCCGGCGCCGGGGACTGCCAAGGGCTGCCACCGGGTGAATACGGGTCAGGGCTCATCATGTCGTTTACCTTCCACCTGCGCCGCCCCGCGGGCCCTTCCGGCATGCGCTGAGACCGGCGGCGTTGCCGGCAAATCCCGGTGAAGGGAAAGTGCCGTCTGCCGTTATTGTTCCGGCACTCCATGGTGGATTTGCTGGTTAACCTTGGGGCGCAGAGGAGGGTGAGGTCCCCCCATCCGGCCTCCGCGTCTGCGGCGTGCGGCCGTGAGCGGCCGCCGCCGGGTTGGGGGTCTCGGCGCTCCAAGGTTAAACGGGATTTTCCTAGGAACGGCTGGCACTCTTTTTCCATCTGGTCCTTCGCCACAGCCGCGAGTGGTCGCTCGACCAGCTCGCCGGCCCGGCATTGCACCCCCCTGACATGCCGGGCCGGCAACCCCAACCTTCTGTTGGGACCGCCGCCCTCCTGTACGCGCCGCTCTCTGCCGGCCACAACTCTGCCGGCCGCCATTCTGCCCAGGGCCCGCTGGCGCGAGCCAAAAGTCTGCACCCAGGACCCGCCGGTCCGAAGCCGCCGGTCCGGAGCCGCCGTCGTCGGTCAGAACACCTGTTCCACAACCGCCTGGGTGAGTTGCCGGATGATGGTTGTTTGAACCGGGATGTCCGCGATGCTGGGGCCGAGGGAGTACACCACGAAGGCGTAGGCGCGCTGACCCTGGACCAGGATGCTCGCGTCGTGAAGGTTCCCGTTGAGCAGTCCGTACTTATGGAAAACCGTGATCTCCGGCGGCACCGCGGCGGGGATCAGTGTCTCGTAGTTTGTGTTCTGCATGTAGGAAAGCAGCTCGGCGGTGTGGGCCGGGCTGAGCAGGCGACCGTTGTAGAGCAGGACCAGGATTTTGGCAGTCTCCGCCGCGGACAGCGTGTTGAAGGTTCTGTCGTACGGAATGCCGAGCGACGCCGCATAATCGTGGATCCCCTGGTAACCGATGGCGCCAAGGATCAGGGCCCAGGACGTGTTGTTGCTCTGCTGGATCATCTGGTGGATCTGGAAGGCCGCAGTATGGCTGCCCATCGGCGCCGCCAGGGACACGACGCCCGCTTCGGCAAGGTGGTAGTACGCGGCCGCGGCAAGAATCTTGCCGGTGCTGGCCGCCACGAACTTCTCGCGGACGCCGTACTGGCGGACCACGCCGTCGGACATGTCAACGAGCGCAACCCCCAGCTGGTAGCGGCTGTTGACCGCGATGATGGCGTTGAGCTGCGCCTCCAGGGTGGCATCAAGGGGTGCCACTTGCGGTGCCGCCTTTGGCGGGGCCACGGGCTTTGGGGGTGCCGCCTTTGCGGGCGGCGCAGCCGGCGGGCTGGAAGGACGCACGACGGCGGCGAGCGGGGAAGGTGCCACTCGCCTGGTGGCCGTCGGCTTGGGGTTCGGTGGTTTTGTGCGGCTTGCGGCTGGAGCCGGAGTCCCGGCAGCCGACAGCGGCGTCGGCTTGGTTGTTGGGGCTGCAGGGGACTTTGAGGGCAACGGCGCTGCCGCCGTGACCACCTTTGAAGGCGCGGCCGAGGGGGTCTGCGCTGTCGCGTAGGCAGTGGTAGCGCTAAGCGCTATGGCGGTGCAGATGATCAGGAGCCGATGGCGCGGTTCCGCCGGCCACAGGCCTGTCTGCGCGGACTCTTTTCGCAGCCCTTCTCCGAGCCGGTGGCGGCCCGTAGGGCCGCGGTGCCGGCCGGGGGCCCCGCTCATGGTTCGGACCTCATCGTCATGGCCTCATGGCCTCTGGACCGGAAATGTTTAGCGCCTGCCACTCGCGTCACCCCAATTCGTCTGCCAGCCTTCGTCAAGGGCGGGCCTACGGCCACGCTTGCACCCGGAGGTTGGGAAAAGGTGGGGTTTTACCTGGAGACGGTTGACTTAGGCCACTAAATTGGGGGTTGCCGGAATCCCCGCTGTGCAACTATCGCGGAAACTACTGGAGGCAGTGACTACGCCGTACGGCCGCTACGGCAGTTGCCTCGGACTCGCGGGAATGACGGGGATCAGGCCGGTAGGGAGCTTGATCTCGGCGTCCTCGGGGCGGTCCTGCCCGGCCCGTTCGATGGCCGCCCGGAAATGGGGCAGGCTGCGCCCCACCATGTCCTCGCTGGCCGTGAGGGAAATCCGAAAAAATCCCGGGGTCTCGAACAGGACGCCCGGGAGCACGAAGACGTCCTCTTGGCCGAGCGCCTCGGTGAAGGCCTCGTCGTCGTGAATGGGGGAGCGGATGAACAGGTAGAAGGTACCTTCGGCCGGCCGGAGCCGGTATCCCATCCCGCCCAGCTCCTGGACCAGCCGGTCCCGCTTTTGCTGCAGCTGGCCGACGTCGATGGTGAACGTCTCCAGCCGGGGAATCGCGTACTGCAGCACGGCGTTGGGGTAGATCCAGCCCATGGCCAGCTGCATCGCCTCGATGGCGGTGCCGAGTTCTTTGCGGTCCGGCATGCTGGGCGGCAGGGCCAGGTATCCTATCCGCTCGCCCGGCGCCAGGTGGGTCTTGCCGTAGGAGTAGGCCAGCAGCGTGTACGGATAGAACTCCACGGGACTGTGGAAGCGGGCGCCGTCGAAGACGATCCTGTTGTACGGCTCGTCGGACACCAGGAAGATCCGCCGTCCTATCCGTGCCGACGCGTCGTCGAGAAGCGTGGCCAGCTGGCGGAGGAGCTCGGGCGGGTAAATCCTGCCGGTAGGGTTGTTCGGCGAATTGATGATCACCACACGGGTTCGCTCCGTGATGGCCGCTTCCATGGCCGCGAGATCCAGGTCGAAGGTGTCGAGGTCGATCCGGACCTTGACCGGGACCAGCCCGGCCTCCACGACGAGTGGTTCGTAGAGGAACCACGGCGGCAGGCTGTAGATGACCTCGTCTCCCGGATCCGCAACCGCCTTCAGCGCAAGGGCGATGGCGGTGAAGCCTCCGGTGGTGAGGTACAGGTCCTCGGGTTCAAACGGAACGTCGAGCAGCCGGCTTAGGGAATCCGCAGCTGCCTCGCGGGCATCCACCTCGTTGGACTTGTACGCGAACCACTGGTCGTCGTGCGGGTGCAGTGCGTCCCGGAGCGCGTCCACGTAGGCATCCTGCGGCATCTGGTGCGGGTTGCCCAGGGTGAAGTCGCAGATGCCAGGCAGATGCCTGCGGCGGGCGTAGGTGGAATGGTTCAGGTACTCCGAGATCCTCCGGAAGGACGGAATGGAGGCCACCTCAAGGGCACGGCGCGAGGCCGGGGACTCCGTCACAGCCCGGCTTCCTGCGGCTTGGCGTTGGCGTTGGCATCGGCGCTGGCCTTGGCGTCGACCTTCGC
This sequence comes from Arthrobacter sp. 05T423, assembly GCF_056396245.1. Taxonomy (NCBI): domain Bacteria; kingdom Bacillati; phylum Actinomycetota; class Actinomycetes; order Micrococcales; family Micrococcaceae; genus Arthrobacter; species Arthrobacter sp. 05T423. The sequence goes on along the minus strand of NZ_JBFTLC010000020.1, from coordinate 33,901 downwards.
CGTAAGCAGCAGATATTCCCACTCCATCTGCGCGGGCGTATCGCCGTGGGCTTCGATGTACGTGCTGGCAAGTTCCGTGAGGGCATCGTCCAACGCCCTGGCTTTCTCCTCGTCACCGGAGAGCGACTTGTACACGGAGATCGTGGGGCCGTAGTGCGACTTGAAATAGTGCAGGAAGTCCTCGGGCTGGCGGAAGCTGGTGATGGCGACGGTCCGCTTCTGCGCCCGGATGTCGCCCAGCCTGTCGCCGAACAGCTCGCGCACGTGGTCTTCGCTGCCCCACAGCGGCGGCGGCTGCGCCCCCGGCGGGGGCGGCGGCGCGAACGGCTTCATCGTGGAGAACATCTGCCCGATGAAGCCCTCGGGGGTCCAGTGCAGCAGGCCGACGGTCCCGCCCGGCCTGCAGACCCGGACTATTTCGTCGGCGCTCGCCTGGTGGTGCGGGGCGAACATGGCGCCAAGGCAGGACATCACGACGTCGAACTCGCCGTCCGCAAAGGGGAGATGCTCGGCGTCGGCCTCAACCCACTCAAGCCCAACGCCGCGGTCGGCAGCCTGCCGCCGTCCGGCGTCGAACATCTCGGGGGTAAGGTCGCTGGCTATCACCTTGGCACCCATCATGGCCGCGGGGATGGCCGCATTGCCGGCGCCGGTTCCGATGTCCAGGACGCGCTGGCGCGGTTTGATGCTGCAGGCCTCCACGAGGATGGCGCCCAGATCCGCGACGAGCTCACTGGCGAGGGCAGGGTAATCGCCCTGCGCCCACATGGCCCGGTGTTTCTCCTTCAGGGCCTTGTCCGCCCCCGCTTCGTCGTTCATGTCCGCGCACCTCTGCTTTCGCAGGTCCAGTAGCAGCCCGCTGCTGAGTCAGTGGAGGCTGTGGTGCGACTTATTGTCGGCTTCCCGGCTGGCCTTGTAAAGGTCACGCATTCCCCGACTGGGTCGCAGCTCCGGGCGTTCCCAGCGCTGGGAACGCCTTGACGTGCTACCTAGGGAGGGGGAAGGGGAGGTCAGCGCCCGGGTGAGTCCCGGCGTCGGACGGCATACGCGAACAGCGACGTCGTGGCCACGGTGGCCAGGTAGCCGGCGATCACGATCAGCGAGATGCCCGCCCAGAAGTAGTTGGTGGTGCTGTCCTCGTGGCCGATGCCCGGGGCGATCATGACCAGCGAATATACAGACACCGCAGCCGAGGCCAGCCCCAGCACGACGGGCAGGCCGATCCACAGCCGTGCCGAACCCCAGTGCCCGCCGAAGCCGTCCCAGACGTTCCACTCATGGCCGTCGTTGCGGAGAATCAGCCAGCCCGCGGGGATCATGAAGCAGCCCACCACCAGGAACGCCGCCACCACATCCGCAGGCCGGTGCCACTGATTCACCAGCGTGGACATGCCGGAGGCGATCGCGAACGTGCCGCCAACAAAGCCGGCCAGCGGCCGCCACCGCGGGGACGCCATCAGGAACACTGCCGCCGCCGCGGACGCCGCCAGCGTGGTGTGCCCGGACGGCAGCGAGTTCAGCTCCAGCGTCTCCACGCCACGGTACGGCCGCAGCGGCAGCAGGTCCTTGAGCACCTGCGTCGCGACGTTCGCCGCGACGCACGCCGCCACGGCAATGCCCGCGGCCCGCCATCGGCGGTGTATCACCGTCACCAGAAGAACGACGACGGCGGCCATCACCAGGGAGATGGTGGGCAGCCAGTCCAGGAACCGGGTGGTCACCTTGCCGGCGGGCCCGTGGATTGCGACGGCCTCCACCAGTGCTGACTCGTCCATGAACTGCCCCGTGGTGGTGCGGACGAAGTAGTAGTAGGTGGCCGCGAGGCCCGTGGCGCAGGCCAGGGTGGCCACGGCAAACAGGAAGCCGGTGCCCGCTGCGAGGCGCATTTTTCCGGCTGGCCGGCGGGACTTCTGACGGCCCCGCTGCTGGCCACCTTGTTGCTGACGGCGGGGGTCCCTGAGCTCGAACATCATCAGAACAAGGGTGTCACAGTTTGCTGGGAGGCGCCTGTCCGGCCGGTGAAGGCACTCTGTTGCTCCCTCTCTTACGCGCTGTTTCTCGGCACCATTGTTTTTGACGCCGGTGGACTCTCGACACTCCCATGCCGGGGGAATACGTTGTGGGCATGACTGAGAACCCAGACGACCCCCGCCGCGGTAGTGAAGAAAACGGCCGTGAAGAAAGCGGCCGTGAAGAAACCGGTAATGAAGACACCGGCCGCGAAGACACCGAGCTCAGTACCAAGCTGGACCCCGATTTCATCCCCCAGCAGGGCGATACCCCCGAAGCGCAGCGCGCCCGCGAGCACCCGGAGGAAACCGGCAGCTGACGCTTCGGAACCCGGGCCAAGCGGCGGGCTGATCGGGGGCCAAAACGCGGGCGGGCTGGGGGCTAAAGTTGGGGCATGGGCGGACTCGTGGATGCACTTGGCCCCATCCTGGAAATAATGACGTGGGTGGGCTTCCTCCCCGGCGTGCCGTTGCTCGTGTGGGGACTGATTATCGACAGGCGCCGCTGCGCCTGGACCAAAACCACGGGTGAGGTTTACACCGCGGGCGGCTTCACCGGCTTCCGCTGGACCGACCAGGAGAACGTCCCGCGCCAGACCCTGGTGGACTCCGACGTTGCGCGTGGCCTGGTGGCCGGCACCAAATTGGAGCTCCACTACGACCTCTGCCACCCTTCACGCTGGGGCCTGAAACCTCCCAAGCACGACAACGTCATCCTGATCCTCGGCTGGATCCTCACCGGAGTCGGCATTGTGAGCACCGTCGGTGGATTTGTGCTGCTGCTCTTCTGACGGGGCCCGTCTTCCTTCTGAGTGTCCGGCCTTGTAATCGTCCGGCTTTGTGAGAGTGCTGGAAAACCAACCCGTCCCGGACATGCATCGGGTACCCGTGCCGCGGCGGGTACCCGGTCTATGGGGCAGCCTGAGCTGCGTTTTCCGTCTGTCAGACGTGCGGATCGACTGTTGCCGCCCGGCCGCCTCGGGCGGAGCGACCGCCGCGCCGGTTCCTGTCCCGCAGGTGGTCCAGCAGCGCCTGTTCAGGATGCCCGGGGTTCTCGGCGAGGTGTCGCAGTAGCCGGCGCCGGACTTCGGACCGGGGATCGGCCGTGGCGAGAACGTTGTGGATGATGTCCAGGACCTGTTGGTGGAGTTCCGAGTCGTCCACCATGATGGTGGTGGGTTGGCCATTGGGGGAGTCAACCGTGGAGCCCCATCGCTCCGGCGGAATGGGCTCATACAGATCGCGGAATTCCGTGTGCATCACTGGCTCCTTTTTGCGGGGGGAAACTGCTTCTTCGGATTGCCGCCGCGTGCGCTTAGTCATTGTTGCTGCCACTCCTGCCGCTGTTGCCGGAGAGACCGCTGTTACTACCGGAGAGACCGCCTTTGTCACCGAGCTGGCTCGAGGACGTTGAATCGTCTGTGGGAGCCACTGCCGGGGAAGTGACCTGGCCCGGTTCCACGAGCTCGACGCCGGGATCGTCGGAGGACACGTCGGGGTTCTCGCCGGAATTGGCAGTGTCGTCCGGGGCCGGTTTTGCCGGCTTCGTGGAAAGTGGCGAGGAGGTGGCAGGGTTCAGCGGCGCCGATTTGAGCGCCGGTGATGAGGTCTGGGGCGTGGCCGTGGGGTTGGTGCGCGGCGACAGTCGCGGGGTTTCAATGAAGCCGTCGATGTTGAGGACCGAGTCGCGGGGCGCCGGTTCTCGAACAACGATGCCGGGTTCCTGACCTGTCGGAGCCCCGGTGACAGCCTGCGCCCAGACGGTGATGCTGGCGAGACCCACCAGCGGAATGCTCAGCAAAGACCATTTCTTCATCAGCCTGCCACACCTCCTTCGTGCTTTCACTTTGCGGCGCGAAGGTGAGGAAGGGATGAGACATGGATGAGAGTCTTCTCATGCACCCGGCCACGGCCTTGCGGGCAGCACCGGAAGCCGTCTAAACCGGATCGCCGTCGGCCGTGTCGGCGTCGGCAGGTGGAGCTGTCGCGGCCGGGCCGGGCAGGCACAGGAGGCGGTAGCCCACCCCGCGGACAGTCTGGATGCGCTCCTGGCCGAGCTTGTGCCGCAGGTACCGCACGTACACGTCCACCACGTTGGAGGACCCCTCAAAGTGGTACCCCCACACCCGGCTCAGGAGCTGCTCGCGGCTGAGAACCTTGCCGGCGTTCTCCATGAACGTCCGGGCCATGACGAACTCCCGCGCGGACAGGTCGATCACCCTGCCGCCGATCTCAGCCGTGCGCAGGTTCACGTCGAGGGACAGATCGCCGCAAACGAAGGTCGGGGCGGCGGTGACCGCCTGCGCGCCCCGGAGCCGGAGCTTGATGCGGGACAGCAGTTCCTCGAACCGGAAGGGTTTGGTCATGTAGTCGTCCGCGCCGCCGTCGAGCGCCGCCACGGTGCTCTCCAGGCTGTCCGCGGCCGTCAGCACGATCACCGGAATCATGGAATGCATGTCGCGGAGGGTCTTCAGGACGGTCAGGCCGTCCATCCTGGGCATGCCGATGTCCAGGATGAGGAGGTCAAACTCCCCGGACGTCGCGTAATCCAGCGCCTTCACGCCGTCGGAAACCTGGGTGGTGGTGTAGCCGGCCGCGGTAAGGCCCTTGGCGAGGAAAGCGGCAATGCGGGGCTCGTCGTCGGCGATCAGGATCCGGGTCATGCCATGCCTCCCGCCCGGGCAGCCAGGTCAATGCTCGACGCCGGTCCGGCCGGCTTCGGTTTGCGGCCTGCGGCGCCCGGTTTCTTGGGCCTCCATCCCTTAGGACCCGGTTCCCGAGTGTCCGGGTCCCACGTAACCGGTCCCCTATGCCGGGCCCCACCCTTAGCAGCTGTGCCTTCGGGGCCGCTTCGGCCGGCGGTGTCCGCGGCGGCGGAGTCTTCGGATTTGCCGCTTGCATCCTCGCCGGACGGGATCCGGAGCACGAAGCGGCTGCCTTTGCCCTCCTCCGACTCCAGCAGCACCGTGCCGCCGTGTGCTTCGGCGATGGCCTTGACGATGGACAGGCCCAGGCCCGAGCCTTCCGACACCGCCGAGTTGCTGCCCTTGCCGAAGCGCTCGAAAATGCGCTCGTGGTCGTCTGCGGGGATGCCGGTGCCCGTGTCCGAGACCCAGATTTCCAGCTCCCTGGACGAGGAGTCCCGCGCTGCCAGCTCCCGCACAACTACCGCCCGCCCGCTCTGGGGAGCGCCGTCGTCGGCCTCCACCCAGGCACCGCCAACGGAAATCCGGTCCGACTCTGACGTGTGTTTCACCGCGTTCGCGGCGAGCTGCTCCAGCGCCTGGGTAAGCCTGCGGCGGTCGGCGTGGATCAGGCCGCCGGGCTTGGCGTCCAGCTGCCACTGGCGCTCGCCGAGAACCCGGACCCGGTTGAGGACGTCCTCCAGGAGGTCGTCCGCCTCCACCCAGGCGGGCGTCACAAAGTCGGGCCGGCCGCTGCGGGCAAGGATCAGCAGGTCATCCACCAGCACCTGCATCCGGTCGAGCTCGTCCAGGAGCAGCATGCGGGTCTGGTCGACGTCCTCGGGATCCTCGGCGCGGAGCAGCTCCAGGTAACCGCGGATGATCGTCATGGGGGTGCGCAGCTCGTGGCTGGCGTCGTGGACGAAGCGGCGCTGGTTGTCGAAGCCGGACTCCAGCCGCTCGAGCATCCGGTTGAAGTTCATGGCCAGCTGGGCGATGTCGTCCGTGCTGTCGGGCACCTCAACCCGCTTGGTCAGGTCCTCAAAGGTCGTGGCCTCCGTGGCCTCACGGAGCCGCCGGACAGGACGCAGCAGCCGCCCGGTGACCAGGTAGCCCACCAGGCCGGTCAGCGCCAGCGTCGCCAGGGACGCCAGGCCGAAGGTCCACATCGATCCGAAAACCTCCGCTCGCTGGGCGCCGATGTCGCTCGAGGCAATGAGCAGGCCCTGGCTCTGGCGGCCACCGGCCAGGGAAACTGAGGTGATGGCCAGCCGCACCTGCTGGCCGTTGAGGTCAACGTCCCGCATCACGGTCTGGCCGGGCCGGCTCCAGTCCCACACGTGTTCGGTGATGGCGGCCGTATTGAGGTCAGTTTCCTGCTTTGCCCGAGGCAGGATGACGTTGCCGCCGCGGACCATGGTCATCACTGACTCGTAGCCCCCGGGAGCCCCGTTGCGCAGATACGTTGTAAAGAGCTCGTGCAGCGAGGTGTAGGCACCACCGCCGGAACTCGGCTTGCCCTGTTTGGCCAGCTCGTCCAGGTTGTTCCGCGGCAACTGCAGCTCGGCGTTGACGCGGTCGTTGAGGCTTTTCAGCTGGGCGGCATGCGTGGCCGCGCCGGCCACAAAGAGGCCCACAGCCATGAAGACGAGCAGCGTGGCCAGCAGCCGGAACCTGACGGAATGTACTTCCGAGCGCAGTGCGCCGGCCGCGTTCATGGAACTACCTGCCCGTATTTAACGTGTGACGTACGTGACAGGATGCACGGCAAGGCCAGCGGCGCAAAATTTTTTTCAAATCCGGAGCGGCCGGCAAAGACGCTCATCGCCGAGTACTCGGAGTACTTGCTTGCACCCGGTACGGCCATGGTCCGTCTCATTAGATCACCCATTTCATGCTGATTCGGCGGTCCTCCGGGGACGAGGATCGCACCAGTACCGCTCTAAACTGCGGTAATACGAATCTAACCCCGCGTTCTTGGGAAAAACTTGGTGTTTCTGGACCCCGCTGCACTCCGGCCGGCGGGTCTTAGGGGAGCGGCGGCCCGCCCCGACCGAGTGGTGGGCCGCTCTGTGCAGAAGCAACCAAGTAGCGTAGCCGCCGAAAGTCGAGTACTCGCTACTCGTGCCCCTACTTGCCCGAGTGACAAGTATGAATCCAAGCCATTCATGGGGAATGCGGTTCATGGGGATAGTAGGTGCACAAATGGTTCAGACAGTTGCAGAAGATACTCGTTGGTCCCGGAGGGGCAACGACGACGAGTACCTTCCTAACTCAATGGAAGACACCGGTGGCGCAACGACGAAGTTGTCCATCAACATCCTGGGTCCGCTCCGTGTCCGCCGCGGCGGCGCGGTGATCGGATCCCACGAACTTGGCGGTCCCAAGCCCCGCCAGGTCCTCGAAATCCTGTTGCTCAAGCTGGGGACCCCTGTCTCCAAGAACCACCTGATCGACGTCCTGTGGAACGGCCAGCCGCCGGCTGAAGCCCTCTCCACGCTCGAAAGCTACGTCAGCGTCCTGCGCCGCCACCTCCAGCCCGGAAGCGGCAAGGGTGGCGCTCTCCGCACGGTCACGGGCGGCTACATGATCGACCGCACCATGGTTGACCTGGACCTCGACCGCTTCGATGACCTGCTCAAGCAAGCCGGACATGCCTCCCCGGAGGAGTCCTTCCGGCTGCTCGAGAAGGCCCTCGATATTGCTTCGGTGCCGCTGCTCGGCGATGAGCTGCTGGCCGGCTGGGCCGAGGAAGAGCGTGCGCTCCACTCCGCACGCGTCGCCAGCATCAAGGCGCGGGCAGCGGAAGCCGCCGTCGCCGTCGGACACCCGGAGCGGGCGGTGGCCCTTGCCAGCGAACTGCTGGTGGACGATCCCATCAACGAGCGCGCCTGGACCGCACTGGTCCTGGGCCTCGAAGAATCCGGGCAGTACATGGAAGCGCTGCGGGCCTACGGGCGCTGCCGCCGGGTCATGGACCAGGAGATCGGCTGCCTCCCCGGACGCCAGCTGCGGGAAGCGCACGCCAGGCTGCTGCAGGCAACCGCCGCCAGCGAGGATGAAATGGACCTCTCGGATTCTGACGCTCCCGTCTCGGCAACATCCCAGATTACCCGGGAAATCAGCATTCTGACCATCGACGACCACAGCACGTTCACCGAACTGCTGACCGCCGCCCTCGACCGCGAGCCCGACCTGCGCAGCGTCGCCTCGGCCACCACCGCCAAGAGCGGGGTGGAGCAGAGCATCGCCCTCAAGCCCGACGTCGTGATCATGGACTTCCACCTGCCCGACGGCGACGGCCTCACCGCCGCCGCCCGGATCCTGGCGGACGCACCCAGCACCCGGATCGTCATGCTCACCGGTGACCCGACGCCGGAAGCGCTGCGGACCGCCGCCTCCATGGGCATCTGCGCGTTCCTGCCGAAGGGCGGATCGCTGTCCACCCTGCTGGACACCCTCCGCTACGCACGGGCCGGCAACATGGTGGTCCACCCCTCACTGGTGGCCCAGCTGGGCATGTCGACCCCCGCTCCGGCCCCCGTGGCCCGCGAAGTGGAGCCCGGCGGACCCGTCCTGACGCCCAGGGAACTGGATGTGCTGCGGCTGATGGCCGGCGGCCACGGATCGAAGGAAGTGGCCAGCAAGCTGGACATCTCCCTCAACACCTGCCGCGGCTACGTCAAGGCGATCTTCGCCAAGCTTGGAACGCACTCGCAGCTGGAATCGGTCATGGAAGCGTCACGGCGCGGCATGCTCGAGCAGCCGTCCCATGGCTAGGCCATCCCTCCGCAAACCTGCCCTCTTCCGCCCGTTCGAATCGCCGGCCCACCACAACTCCGAGGTTTTCAAGGCCGTCCGGCGGTTCCTGCTGATGGGGCTGGTTGCCCTGGTGGTGGTGACCACGCCTGTGGCCTTCTGGATCTGGTCCGAGGCCGAACGCCACGCACTGGAGAACTCCAAGGAGGCCACCGACCACCTGGCCAACAACGTGGTGGGGCCGCTCCTGGACGAGGAAGTCCTGTCCGGCGAGCCCACCGCCATTGACCGGCTGGACGAGCGGCTCCGCCCCTGGATGGGGGAGTCGTCCGTCTTTGAGATCAGGCTCTGGGACAAGAGCGGACGCATCGTCTACTCGGAAGACCCCAAGCTCATCGGCCACACTTTTCCGCTGCCGGACGAGGCACAGGAAGTCCTCGACGGCGGTGACGTCCCCGCCAACCTGCAAACGCAGAGTGACGAAGTCAATTCGCCCAGTGCGGAAAACGGCGAGCTCGTGGAGGTTTACGTCCCCGTGACTGCTCCCGACGGGCAGAAGTTGGTGTTTGAGACTTATTACGACGACGACGGCGTGCGGCAGGAGCAGGCGTCCGTCCTGCTCGGCATGGCCCCGCCGTTCCTGCTGTCACTTGCCGTGCTGCAGCTTGCGCAGCTGTTCCCGGCCGTCCGGCTGGCCCGCAGGATCCAGGCCTATGAAGCCGGCCGCAGCCGACTGCTCCGCCGGGCCATCGAAGCCTCCGAGCTGGAGCGGCAGCGCATTGCCCGGGACCTGCACGACGAAGTGATCCAGGAGCTCTCGGGGCTGTCCTACGTGATTGAGTCCGAGGAACTGCACAGCCCGGTGGGCCAACGGGCCCTGTTCTCCGACGCCCGCCGGATCCTGCAGGACAACGTCCGCAGCCTGCGGGCCATGACCAGCGAGCTGTACCCGCCGGACCTCAACCGGCTCGGCCTCTCGGGTGCGCTGGCGCGGCTGGGTGATCCGCTCGAGGAACGCGGGATCAGCCTGGAGCTTGACCTGCCGGGCCAGTGCGAGCTGGACCGGGACCGCGCGGCACTGTTCTACCGGGTGGCCCGTGAAGCCCTGGCCAATACCGGCAAGCATTCAGGGGCGAGGAAGGCCGAACTCCACCTTCACCAGGACGGCGACCGGTCGGAGATCCGGATCCAGGATGACGGCTGCGGCTTCGACCAAAGCCAGGGCTCACCGGAAGGGCACTTCGGCCTGCGCATCATGCAGGACACCATCGGCGAGGCCGGCGGCACCCTCCAGGTGACGTCCGCACCCGGCCGTGGGACCACGGTGATCGCGCGCTTCGGAGTCGGGGACGCCAAGGCTCCCGCTGCCTTCGACCACGAGCAGGAACCGGTGCCGTCGGCGTAACTCCCGCAGCAAACGGAACCACAGGCCGCCGGCCCCTCCAACGACGTAGGGGTCGGCGCAGTTCCGTTGTCCACATAGCGGCGGCGGCGTGGCCGCCGGTGCGAAGTGCCCCGGTACAGTGAATTCATGCCTCTTCAGTACCCGCCCCTCGAGGACCTGCTGCAAAGCGCCCGCGTGGTGGTTCTGCCCATGCGCGTGAAGTTCCGCGGGATCCTGGAGCGCGAAACAATGCTCCTCCGCGGCCCGCTGGGATGGGGCGAGTTTGGTGCGTTCCCCGAGTATGCCGACGCCGAGGCCTCCCGCTGGTTGGCAGCGGCCATCGAGGCCGGCTGGCACGGTTTCCCTGAGATGCTGCGGACCAGCATCCCGGTCAACGCCACTGTGCCCGCCATTGAAGCGGACCGGGTGCCGGACATACTGGCCCGGTTCGGCCGCGTGGACGCCGTCAAGGTCAAGGTGGCAGAACAGGGCCAAACGCTCGACGACGACGCCGCCCGGGTCGCCGCTGTCCGGGCCGCGCTTCCGGACGCTGCCATCCGCGTGGACGCCAACGGCGGCTGGGACGTTCCGGCGGCGGTGACGGCGCTGGCCCGGCTGGCCGGCGTCGGGCTCGAATACGCGGAGCAGCCTGTGCCGGATATTGAAGGCCTGGCGGAAGTGCGCCGGCGGCTCCGCGCGGCGGGGGTGCCGGTGCTGATCGCAGCCGACGAAAGTGTCCGCAAGGAGGAGGATCCCCTCAAGGTGGCGCGTGCCGGCGCCGCGGATCTCCTCGTAGTGAAGGTGGCGCCGCTCGGGGGAGTCCGGCGCGCGCTCGAGCTGGTCGCGCAGGCGGGGATGCCCGCCGTCGTGAGTTCCGCACTTGATACGTCTGTGGGGATCCGCGCCGGGCTTGCTCTCGCCGCCGCACTCCCGGAATTGCCGTATGCATGCGGGCTGGGGACGGTGTCGCTCCTCGCGGCGGACGTTGTTACCGAGCCGTTGGTGGCGGACGACGGCGCCATCGGCCTGCGCGAAGCCGCCGCTGACGAGGGCCTGCTTGAGCAGTACGCCGCCCCGGCCGAGCGCCGGGACTGGTGGCTCGCCCGGCTCCGCCGCGCCTACGCAATGCTCCCCGCCCCGGAGTAACCCTCCCCATAAAACGCTCTATCAGATCCTGCGGGTTTTTTCGGGACGCTCTATCAGGTCCTGCGGGTTTTCCTGCGACGCTCTGTCAGATCCCGCGGGTATTCCTGCGACGCTCTGTCAGGTCCCGTCGCTTCAGAGGCGACGCTCCCGTATCCACGTGCCGAGTTCACCGGATCTTCATCTGAGTGTCGGCTTCCGGTTGGCTTTCGCTGGAAGGGTGGCGGTGCCGCATCTAAACCCTTGGAAGGTCTCTCTCCCATGTCTGAAATTTCTGGACGCAAGCTCGCTCTGCTGCCCATGCTCGGCCACACCAAAGGTAAGCGCAGCCCTGTTACCTGTGCGCTCAAGTGCGACAACGCCTGCGCGGGCGACGTCTGCAACACGAGCTCCAACAGCTACTTCCGCGACATAGCCTCCACCACGCTGTCCCGCCGCGCCGCCCTGGGCGTCGGAGCCGCCGGTGCCCTCGCCGTCGTGCTTGGCGGCGCCGTGACGTCCCCCGAAACGGCCGTCGCCGACGGCGGAACAGGGCTCTCGGCCGCAGCCAAGAACGGCTTCGGCCAAGGTGCGTCCAAGCTGCAGTTCACCGCCATCCCTTCCGTCGGGGCCGACGTCGACGCCGTGACGGTTCCGGCTGGTTTCACCTGGCAGCCGGTGATCCGCTGGGGCGACCCGATCTTCAAGGACGCTCCCGCGTTCAAACTGGAGAGCCAGACGGCCGCAGCCCAGGAACGCCAGTTCGGCTACAACAACGACTACTCGGACATCCTCGAGATCCCCGGCAGCAAGGGCCGCCGCGCGCTGCTCTTCGCGAACCACGAGTACACGAACGAGAACATCATGTTCCCGGCCAGCACGCCCGCTGAGCAGATGCGTGCGGTGGGTGCGGCTGCCCACGGCCTGACGGTCGTCGAGCTGGAGCGCAAGAACAAGAACAAGCCGTGGAGCTACGTCCAGGGCGCCCGGCTCAACCGCCGATACCTGAACAGCACCCGCTACGAGCTGACCGGCAGCGTCGCCGGCTCGAACCTGGTCAAGACCGTGGCGGACCCGGAGGGCCGCTGGATTAACGGCACGCTGGGCAACTGCTCCGGCGGCACCACGCCCTGGGGCACCATCCTCTCGGGCGAGGAAAATTTCAACGGCTACTTCGTCGCACCCGGAACGTCCGCCTCGGACAAGCGCTACGGTCTCACCAACAAGGCCACGGCGCGGCAGTGGGAGCTCGACGACCCCCGGTTCAACGCCAACAACCCCGGCTACGAAAACGAAACCAACCGCTTCGGCTGGATTATTGAGGTGGACCCGTTTGACCCCGCGTCCACGCCGAAGAAGCACTCCGCGCTGGGCCGCTTCAAGCACGAGGGCGCCAACGTGATCGTGGCAAAGTCAGGGCACGTCGTCGCGTACATGGGTGACGACGAGCGTTTCGACTACCTGTACAAGTTCGTCTCCAAGGCCAAGTACCGCGAGGGCGACCGCAAGCACAACATGACGCTCCTCACCGAGGGCGACCTGTACGTTGCCAAGTTCACCGGCAAGGCCCCGGCCGCCGAGATCGACGGCACCGGCTCCGTCCCGTCCGATGGCTCCTTCGACGGCACCGGTGAATGGCTGCCCCTGGTGGTCGGCGGAAAGTCCATGGTGGCAGGCATGTCGCTCGAGGAAGTGCTCGTATACACCCGGCTGGCTGCGGACAAGGTTGGCCCCACCAAGATGGACCGCTGCGAGGACGTCCAGCCCAGCCTGCTCACCGGCAAGGTTTACGTGGCCTGCACCAACAACTCGGACCGCGGCAAATCCGGCAAGGAGGGCGCCACCGAGGTCAACCCGCGCAACGAAAACCGTGACGGGCACATCGTGGAAATCACCGAGACCGGCGACCAGACGTCCACCAAGTTCACGTGGAATCTGCTGATGGTCTGTGGCGATCCTTCGACCGGTGATGTCACCTACTTCTCGGGCTTCCCGGCAGACAAGGTCTCACCGATTTCCTGCCCGGACAACCTGGCCTTCGATTCCGTGGGTAACCTTTGGATCTCCACCGACGGCGCCCCGTCCGGCATCGGCAAGGCTGACGGGCTCTTCAAGGTCACCCTGGCCGGCCCCGAGCGCGGCCGCGTGGAGCAGTTCCTCGCCATGCCCCGCGACGCAGAAACCTGTGGTCCCATCATTCACGACACCGAGCGGACCGTGTTCGTGTCCGTGCAGCACCCGGGCGAGGAAGGCACCTTCGAGGCGCCGCGCTCGTACTTCCCCGACTACGTGGCCGCCGGCGCCACTCCCCGCCGTGGCCAGGTTCGGGCTCCGCGTCCGGCCGTGATCCAGGTGTTCCCCTCCTAGCCTCCGGCTCCGCGGCGTCCTGTAGACGCTCCGTCACGTCTGGGCGGGTTTTTCCTGACGCTCCATCAGCTCCTGCAGGTTTTCGGCCGACGCTCTCTCACTTTCCTTGGGAAAGTGAGAGAGCGTGGGGGTCTGGGCGGCGGGAGGTGAGAGAGCGTGGGGGTCTGGGCGGCGGGAGGTGAGAGAGCGTGGGGGTCTGGGCGGCAGGAAGTGAGTGAGCGTTTGGGTTGGTGGCAGACTGGTTCGGTGACTTCGCACGAACCTACCAAGCCTTCCGCCTCCATTGTCGGCGCCCCGACCAGTACCCCTGTCGACGCGCCAAAAAGCGCAAATCCCGATCCGACGCTGACGTCCGTGGCTTCGGCGCGGATAGCTGTCGCGTCGCTGCTCGACGGCGGCGTCCGGTATGTCGTTGTTGCCCCCGGCTCGCGGTCCGCACCCATGGCCTACGCGCTGGCCGAGGCCTCGGCGGCCGGGAAAGTCGAGCTGCTGGTCCGGATTGACGAGCGCTCGGCCGGATTCACAGCCCTCGGCCTGGCCCTGGCCACGGGCGCACCGGTAGCCGTGCTGACGACGTCGGGGACCGCCGTCGGGAATCTCCTTCCGGCGGTGATGGAGGCCAACCACTCGGCCATCCCTCTGGTGGTGGTTTCCGCGGACCGGCCCGAGGAACTAAGGGGCACCGGCGCGAACCAGACCACAGTCCAGCTGGACCTGTTCGGGGAGCACGTCCGCTTCGCCGTGGACGTCCCGGCCGGCGAGAGCCCGCAGCGCGCGGTGGAAACATCGCTCGCCGCTGCGACCGGGGCCTTCGAGGACACACCGCCGGGACCCGTCCAGCTCAACCTTGCTTTCCGCGACCCCCTCGTGCCCGAAGCGGGGGAGCGGCTGCCTGAGCAGCGCGGCCACGGGGCCTTCCGGATCGGCACAGATCCGCTCACCATGACCCTCGACCCCGCCCCGGCCGACCTCCCGGAACGGCGCACCGTTGTCCTCGCCGGGCACGACGCCGGTCCGGTCGCCGAGGCCTTCGCCCGCGCCCAGGGACTGCCGCTGCTGGCGGAGCCCTCGTCGAACTCCCGCTTCGGCCCCAACGCCGTGGGGCCGTACCGCCTTCTGCTGGAGCACTTCGGCCCCGAATCGGCCCTGCCGATCGAGCGCGTCGTGGTGTTCGGGCGCCCCACGCTGTCCCGGCCGGTGTCGGCGCTGCTGGCCCGCACGGACATCCCCGCCGCCCTCTACCAGCCGGTGCCAGTGGCCTGGTATGAGCAGGGGCGGCGGCGGGAATCGCCGATTGCCAGCCTGGCCGAACTCGCAGAATTCGCCGGCCGGGGCTCGTCCGCGTGGCTCGACGCGTGGTTGCTCGCAGGCGCCGCCGCCCAGCAGGCCGTCGACGGCATACTTGCCACCGAAGAGGCAGCAACGGGTCCCGCCGTCGGCTCCCTCGTCTGGCAGCACGCCCGGGGCCAGCTGGTTCTCGGTTCGTCCAACGGGATCCGCGACGTGGACCTCGCCGGCCAGCCCGCACAAGAGCCGTCCGCCACGGTTTTCGCAAACCGGGGTCTTGCCGGCATCGACGGCACAATCTCCACCGCCACCGGCATCGCCCTCGGCGGCCACCAGGAAACCACTCTGCTGCTGGGCGACGTTACCTTCCTGCACGACGCCGGCGGCCTCCTCCTCGGCGCCGGCGAGGACCAGCCGCGGCTGCGCATCGTGGTGCTCAACGACGCCGGCGGCGCAATCTTCAGCCTCCTGGAACACGGGGCGGTGGCCGAGGCAGGCGGCTACGGGGACGCCGTCGAACGCCTTTTCGGCACCCCGCACTCAGTGGACATTGCCGCACTCGCCGCGGCGTACGGCGTCGGGCATTGCTCGGTGAGTACGACGGCGGGGCTCGCCGAGGCGCTTGCCGCACCGTTCACAGGACGCACCATCATTGAGGTGCGAACAGACCGGCACGGTCTCCGGACGCTCCACGGCAGGATCAAGGCCGCAGTGGGTGCGGCCGTGGCAGGAGTCCTCGACGGCTAAGACCACGGCGACGCGCAAAATACCTCACGCAGGCGGAAGTCCGTGCGCGGCGGTAAATGTGCGGGTCGCGGGATTATGATGCGGAAATGCCCCGTCACTACCGAAATTCCAGTAGCGCCGGGGCATTTGCGCGTCGCACGCGCAGAGAGTCAGGCTAGAGAACCCGGCTCAGGAACTCCTTGGTGCGGGCGTGCTGCGGGTTGGCGATGATCTCGCGGGGGTCACCGGTCTCCACCACCACGCCGCCGTCCATGAACGTGAGGCTGTCGCCCACTTCCCGGGCAAAACCGATTTCGTGGGTCACCACGATCATGGTCATGCCGGACTTGGCGAGGTCCTTCATGACGTTCAGGACATCACCCACGAGCTCGGGATCCAGGGCCGAGGTGGGCTCGTCGAAGAGCATCAGCTCCGGCTCCATGGCCAAGGCCCGGGCGATAGCCACCCGCTGCTGCTGACCGCCGGAAAGCTGCGACGGGTAGTGGTCCGCGCGGTCCGCCAGGCCCACCCGGTCCAACAGTTCCAGCGCCTTCTTCCGGGCAGCCTCACGCGGCTGGCGCTTCACCTGGACCGGGGCCTCCATGACGTTCAGAAGGGCGGTCTTGTGCGGGAAGAGATTGAACCGCTGGAAAACCATGCCGATCTCGCGCCGCTGCGCGGCGATCTCCTTGGTCTTGAGGTCGTGCAGCCGGCCGTTCACCTCGCGGTAGCCGATCAGCTGGCCGCCCACGGAAATCCGTCCGGCGCTGATGCTTTCCAGCAGGTTCACGCAGCGGAGCATGGTGGACTTGCCTGAACCGGACGGCCCGATAACAACGGCTACCTCGCCCTGGTTGACGGTCAGGTCGATGCCGCGCAGCACATGGTGATGCCCGTAGTACTTGTGCAGGCCCTCGATCCGGACCAGCGTCTTCTGAGCGGTGATCGTCATTTTGCGCTCTCCTCGGGGAAGTCCATCTTCAGTGCCGGTTCCGCATCCGCGCTCGGGACACCGGCTGCGGCGGCCCTCGCTGCCGCAGGATTTACGACGGCGGGTACCCTGTTGTCCACGCCCTTGCCGTAGTACGCCTCGATGTAGTGCTGGCCCACCATCAGCAGGCTGGTGATGACGAGATACCAGATGGCCGCGACGATCAGCAGCGGCACCGGAAGGTAGGTCCGGTTGGCCAGGTTGTTGGTTGCGAAGGTCAGGTCCAGCGTGAACGGAACTGCCAGGACCAGGGAAGTGGTCTTGAGCATGCCGATGGTTTCATTGCCTGTTGGGGGGACAATGATGCGCATGGCCTGGGGAAGGATGATCCGCCACATGATCTTGGTCTTGGCCATGCCCAGCGCCTCGGCGGCTTCCATCTGTCCGCGGTCCACGGACTTCAGGCCGGCGCGGAAGATCTCGGCAAGGTACGCCGACTCGTTCAGGCCAAGCCCCAGGATTGCAGCAACCAGAGCGGTGATGACCGTGCTGGTGTCCACGCTGAACAGCTCCGGACCGAACGGAACCCCGGCAGCGATCTTCGGGTAGAGGACCGATACCAGTCCCCAGAAGATCAACTGCGTGTACACCGGGGTGCCGCGGAAGAACCACACCCAAGCCCAGCTGGACCAGCGGAACACCGGGTTATCTGATTGGCGCATGAAGGCCAGGAGGATGGCGAGGACGATCGCGAGGACCATCGAGGCCACCGTCAGCAACAGCGTCCAGCCCACGCCCTGGACCACCTTGGTGTCCAGGATGTAGGTGGACACGATGTCCCACCGGAAGTTCGGGTTGGTCACCAGGCTCTGCACGAATACCGCCAGCGCGCCGAGGATGATCACGGCGCTGATCCAGCGGCCCGGGTGCCGGACCGGCACTGCGTTATTCAGGACCGGCGCGGTCGTGTGATGGTCGTCCATCTCTACACCTGATTTGTGGTCGGTGACGGTAGCGCTCAAGAGCCTGCCGCCGGGTTAACTTCGGATTTGGTGATGGCGCCATCGCCATTGCCCCAGCCGTCAAGGATCTTCTTGTATGAGCCGTCAGCCATGAGCTTGGTGAGGGTCTTCTGGACCAGGTCGGCCAGGGCCTTGTCCGACTTCGCCACCGCGATTCCCTGCGGGGCAGAGTCGTAGACGTCGCCGAGCTTCTCCAGCTGGCCGTTGGTCTGCGCCAGGGCGTAGCCGATGATAGGGGAGTCCGCTGCCATGGCGTCGATGCTGCCGTTGACCAGACGGGTGGTGACGTCGGTCTGGTTCTTCAGCGTGATGATGTTGATGGGCTGCTTGCCCTCTGACACGCACTTCTTGTTGCGTGCGGAAAGATCGGGATCTTCCTGCACCGTGCCGGTCTGGACACCGATGGACTTGCCGCAGACGTCGTCCAGCGAGAAGTTCTTCGGGTTGCCCTTCTTTACGGCCCAGGTGGTGCCGGCGTTGAAGTAGCTGACCATGTTGACGGCGCCGAGGCGTTCCTTGTTGATGGTGAAGGAGGAAATGCCGAGGTCATACTTCGGGCCGAGCGCGGGCAGGATGCCGGTGAATTCGGACGTCTGGACCTGTACCTTCAGGCCGAGGGTGGCGCCGATCGCCTTGGCGATGTCCACGTCGTAGCCGACGGGGGTCTGGCCGTCCGTCCCGATGAATTCGGCCGGCGCGTAGCTGGTGTCCGATCCGAAAGTAAGAGTGCCTTTGGACTTGATCGCGGCGGGTACCGCGGCTGCCAGCGCATCATCCTTCTGAATGGTCGTCGGGTCGAAGCTGGCCGCGGCGCTGCCTGACGGCGACGCCGCACCACCGGGGGCGGCGGTCTCCGAGGCGTTGGTGCAGGCTGAGAGCGCCAGGGCGCCAATGGCGAGAACCGTGGCTGCCTTGAGCTTCGAATTGCCCACGAGCGAACGGGAAATCTGCATATTCTTACCTTTTGTTGCGGGGGGATGCGGAACTAAAGCGGGTAATAGTGTATCGCCGAACTGGAGATGTGCGTCACAGGTAACTTAGTTTCACTATTGGATAACTGTTTAGTGCCAAAGCGCAAGGGCTCCAAGGGGGAGGCCGTCTGGGATGCCAGACAGTCTAGCCGGGTTGGATCAGCTGCTGATCCCCAGCGACTCGAGCATCGGCCGGAACTTGGCCCACGACTCCGCGAGCTCCGCCTCGGGCTGCGAACCCTCGACAATTCCGCAGCCGGCATATAGCCGAACAGTCGTTAGAGACTCGATGACGGCGCCGCGCAGCGCGATGCCCCACTCACCGTTGCCCGCGGCGTCCAGCCAGCCCACCGGACCGGCATACGGCCCCCTGTCCAGGTGTTCGAGTTGCCTGATCAGTGCCCCTGCCACCTGAGTGGGAGTCCCGCAAACAGCGGCGGTGGGGTGCAGCGCGTTGATCAGGGCGAGGCACGTGGGGACGTGGCCCTCCACCTCGGTGAGCTCGGCCTTGACGTCGGACGCGAGGTGCCACACGTTGGGCAGCTCCAGGATGAACGGCTCGTCATGGGCGTTCATGGCCTCGGAGAACGGCGCTAGCTGGGTGGTCAGCGACTGGATGGCGATCTCGTGCTCGTGCCGCTGTTTCTCCGAGCCGGCCAGGACCCGCTCGGCATACTCCAGCGGCAGCCCGGCCTCGCCCACGGCGTCCCGGCGGTCCAGCGTGCCGGCGAGAACCCGGGCCTGGGCGGTGCGGCCCTCCACCTGGATGAGCATCTCGGGCGTCGCACCCACCAGCCCGTCCACGCCATAGGTCCAGCACTCGCGGTACCGGCCGGCGAGCTGCCGCAGCACCTCGGCGGCGTTGACCCCCTCGGGAACCGTGGCCACCACGTCCCGCGCCAGGACCAGCTTCTCCAGTTTCCCTGTCCGGATCTCGGCGACGCCGGCGGTCACGGCATCCATCCAGTCCGCTTCGCTGAGGGATCCCGTCTCCAGTGTGGCCGGGTCCGGAGGCACGACGGCGGCAGCAGGGCGCGTCGTCGGCCCGCCGTCCGTAGGGGAACCGGCGGGGGCGGCCGGGCCCGACTCCAGCCACCCCTTCAGGGCAGCGAACGCACCCGCCTCGGTGAGCTCGCCGTCGTCGGCCGTTATCTGGGTGAGCCAGGCGCGGCCGTCCCGGACGCCCACCACGATCTCCGGCACGATCAGGCGGGATTCGTGGGCAGAGGCCTTGGAGAATGCGAAGGACCCGAACGCGACGGGGCCGGTGCCGGGGCACTCCACGTGGTCGGTGATGTCCGCTTCGATGACCAGGTGGCGCCACCAGATGTCCGCCTCAAGGAACCGCTCGGGGCCCGTGGCGGTGAAGCGCGCCGCCTCGCCGAAGCCCACCAGGCCGGCCTCGCGGCGGGTCCAGCAGAGCACGTCATCGCGGACCAGATACGACGGCAGCCCCTCGGGAGCCGATTCTCCATCCAAAGGGACTGTCAGGGTGCGGAGCGTGCTGGTCATGATGGGTCAACAGTACTCTCAGGTGCCTGAAGCTTCCTGTTCCTGCCGGTCGCCGCCAGCCGTGCACAGTAACTTGCGGTGATTTCGAGTAGATTGTCAGGGTGAACCGAGCATCCTTGGATAAGCGTCCGGACGAAGTAGCCACGATGTTTGACGACGTCGCACCCAAATACGACGTCGTCAACGATGTCCTCTCGATGGGGCAGACGCGCCGGTGGCGCAAGGTTGTGGTCGAAGCCATGGATGTCCTGGCCGGCCAGCGCGTCCTGGACCTGGCCGCGGGAACCGGAACCTCCAGCGAGCCATATGCCGATGCCGGCATAAACGTGGTGGCCTGCGATTTCTCCCTCGGCATGCTTAAGGTGGGCAAGCGCCGCCGCCCCGACATCGACTTCATCGCCGGTGACGCCACCAACCTGCCCTTCGCCGACAACACCTTCGACGCCAGCACAATCTCCTTCGGCCTGCGCAACGTCAATGAGCCCAAGAAGGCCCTGGCCGAGATGCTCCGGGTCACCAAGCCGGGCGGCAAGGTGGTTATCGCCGAGTTCTCCCAGCCGGTGGTTCCGCTGTGGCGCACCATGTACACCGAGTACCTCATGCGAGCACTCCCCGCCATCGCCACCAAGGTCTCCTCCAACCCGGATGCCTACGTCTACCTCGCCGAGTCCATCCGCGCCTGGCCGGACCAGGACCACCTCGCCGCGTGGCTGCAGGAATCCGGCTGGGAGGATGTCACCTACCGCAACCTGAGCGGCGGCATTGTGGCCGTTCACCGGGCCCACAAGCCGCTCACCGGCAACGGCTCGGCGGAGGCTATCGCCGCCCATACCGGCCCGGTGGCCAGGCTGCGCCGCAACCTCCCGCGGACCGCCCGCTGACACTGTGAAAGTACTGATTGTTGGCGCGGGTCCCGCCGGATCCACCGCCGCGTACTACCTCGCCAAGGCCGGCCTCGACGTCACGGTCCTGGAAAAGACCAGCTTCCCGCGCGAAAAAGTGTGCGGCGACGGACTCACCCCGCGGGCTGTCCGCGAAATCCAGAAGCTGGGCCTGCCGCATCCCGAGCAGGACGGCTGGCGCCGGAACAAGGGCCTGCGCCTGCTCGCTGGCGGCCGCAGCCTCGAACTGCCCTGGCCCGAGGTGTCCGACTTTCCGCAGTACGGACTGATCCGCACCCGCCTGGGTTTCGATGAGGAACTTGCCCGCCACGCGCAGTCTGCCGGCGCCACGGTCCTGGAACGGCACAGCGTGACCGAGGCGCTCCGCAACGGCGACGGCCGCGTGACCGGCGTGCGAGCAGCGCTCCTGGACGAGTCCGGACGGAAGACGGGGGAGACGCTCGACTTCAGTGCCGACGTCGTGCTTGCCGCTGACGGCAACTCCACCCGGACCGCTGTTTCCCTCGGCATCCAGAAGCGCGACGACCGGCCCCTGGGCGTCGCCGTCCGCACCTACTTCACCTCGCCGCGGCACGATGACGACTGGATGGAAGGCTGGCTGGAGCTCCCCGGACGCGACGGCAAGCTGCTTCCCGGCTACGGCTGGGTGTTCGGCGTCGGCGACGGCACGTCCAACGTGGGCCTCGGCATCCTCAACTCCTCCAAGGAATTCGGCAAGTTGGACTACAAGCAGGTGCTCCGCGAGTGGACCGCCGGCATGCCCGCCGAATGGGGCTTCACCCCCGAGAACCAGGTGGGGGAGATCCGCGGCGCCGCCCTGCCCATGGGCTTCAACCGCACCCCGCACTACTCGCCCGGCCTGCTGCTCCTCGGCGACGCCGGCGGCATGGTGTCCCCGTTCAACGGTGAGGGCATCTCCTATGCCATGGAATCCGCCCGCTTCGCGGCCGAATTCATCATCGACGCTGATTCCCGTTCAGCTTCGGGCGGCTGGAACACGTCCGACGCCGACGCCCGGCTGGCAGGGTACGCGGACTATGTGCGTGAACAGTGGGGTTCCCACTTCACGCTGGGGCGTGCCTTCGCAGCGCTGATTGGCAAGCCCGTCGTCATGAAGCTCGCACTGCGGACCGGGATGCCCATTCCTGTGCTGATGCGCTTCGTGGTCCGGCTGCTGGCCAACCTGACCGACCCGTCGGCCAAGGGCTTCGAGGACCGCGTCATCCGCGTGCTCGAACTGCTGGTCCCGGCCACCTCCAATACTTCCGCCCTCGCCCCCTCCGGCCCCAAATCAGCGGTTTCCGCAACAAATAGTTAGGGTTAACCCGTGACCAACTCCGCGAACCACAGCTGGACGCACGCCGGGCACGGCCTGCCGGACTCCGAACCCAGCCTCAACACCACCGCCATCGCCACCGGACTGCAACTGCCGGCGGGCTTCGCGGCCATCGCGGAAGACCCCGACCTGGGTCCTGCCATCACCACCAACCTGGCCCGGGTGGAGAAGAAGCTCCGCGAAGCGATCGCAAACTCCGACCCCCTGGCTGACGCAACGTCACGGCACCTCGTGGAGGCCGGCGGCAAGCGCATCCGCCCCCTGCTGACCCTGCTCTGCGCCCACCTCGGCGACGCCTCCCTGCCCGCCGTGGTGCAGGCCGCCGTCGTTGTTGAACTGACGCACCTGGCCACCCTGTACCACGATGACGTCATGGACTCCGCGCCCTTCCGCCGCGGCGCACCCACGGCCCACGAGGTCTGGGGCAACTCCGTGGCCGTCCTCACCGGCGACCTCATCTTCGCCCGCGCTTCCATCCTCGTGTCCGAGCTGGGCTCCCGCGCTCTGGGCATCCAGGCCCGCACCTTCGAACGGCTGTGCCTGGGCCAGCTGCACGAAACCGTGGGGCCGCGCCCGGACGAGGACCCGGTGGAGCACTACCTGTCCGTGATCGCGGACAAGACCGGTTCGCTGGTGGCGGCTTCCGGCCAGTTCGGCGCCATCTTCTCCGGCGCCGACGAAGCCTACGAAAACGTCCTGGTGGAGTACGGCGAGAAGGTGGGCGTCGCCTTCCAGCTCGCCGACGACGTCATTGACGTCACGGGCGTCAAGGTCAAGTCCGGCAAGTCCCCGGGTACAGACCTGCGCGAAGGTGTTCCTACCCTGCCCGTGCTGCTGCTCCGCAACGCTGCAGCAGCGGGCGACCAGTCCGCCGTCGAACTTCTCAAGCTGATTGACGGCGACCTCTCCTCGGATGAGGCCCTCGCCAAAGCGGTGGCCGGGCTGCGCGCGCACCCCGTCACCGCGGAATCCTGGGTGGTGGCCCGCGCCTGGGCGGCCGACGCCATCGCCGCCCTGGCCCCGCTGCCCGAAGGCGTTGTGAAGGCCTCGCTGTCCAGCTTTGCGCACGCAGTGGTGGATCGCGCCAGCTAGTTCCTTGGCCGCTGGTTTTGCCTGCCAGGGCCCGGCACCGTTGAGGTGCTGGGCCCTGGCAGGCTTAACCGCTTTGCGGGGGACAGGTTTAAACGGAACGGCCCCGGGTCCTTGCAGCGTCACGAGTCAAACGCTGCGCGGAACCGGGGCCGTCTCTCCGTTCGCATCAAATCCACCGGAGGCATTCAGTGGATCCGAGAAACACTCTATGACAGGTTTGTCATATCTTCCAAATCTGTTGTTAATTCGCGTGTCACGCAGCTCTGCTGCCGCCGTTCTGACCCTGTTTGGTCACCCCCGCCGAAAGACACGCCGTCGTCGGGGCGCGTCCTGAGGAATCGGCCGCGAAACCGGGTCACGACGGACCGTGTCTGTTTTGTGCACATAGGCAAACCCGAGGCTCCCTAACAGCCCTGGGCGCGCGGACCTTAGAGTGATGGACCTTGAGAAATATCTTGTACACCGCGGGGGAGCGGCCAAACGGGCCGATCTGCTGCGCGCCGGGTTCCGCCGTCCCGCCCTTGAGGCTGCGGTGGATGCCGGCCGCCTGTACCGGCCGCTGCGGGGGGTCTACGCACTGCACACCGCGGACGACGGCGTCCTGGCCGCCTTTAGGGCGAACGGCCGGCTCACGTGCGTGTCGGCGGCCCGCTTCTACAGTCTGTGGGCCCTTCATCCCCGACGGGAAGTGCACCTGAGTTGCGGCAATGGGGTGCCGAAGGTCGGCGTGATTGACCACGCTCCATGTCTGCATGCATCCGCAGCGGGCTATCCAGTGGCGGGCTTGGCCGACGTGCTCCTGCACGCATTAAAGTGCCTACCGGAGCTTGAAGCGCTCTCGCTGGTACAGTCAGCCACCGGTCGGGGCCAGATATCCGCAGACTTCCTGAGGGGCAAACTCATCGGGAACAGGAATGGCCGCGCCCGCGCGGTGCTGGGTCTGCTGATACCGCGGGCTGATTCTGTGCTGGAGGTCCTGGCCCACACCCACTTTGTCCGGGCCGGACTCACTGTCCGCATGCATGTTCCCCTGCCTGGTGTGGGCGAGGTTGACTGTCTGGTTGAGGAATGCCTCGTGGTGGAGTTGGACAGGTCCACGCACTTTGAACCCCGGCAGGTCAAGAAAGATCAGCGGAGAAACAACGCCGGCATGCGCGGGGGGTTTCTTACGCTGCCCTATTACTACGACGACGTGGTCCATAACCCCGAGGCCATGGTAGAAGACGTCCTGGCTGTGCTCCGTCTGCGAACACTTGGCAGGTTTGCCCCTGAGTGATGCCGTCGTGACCTACTTTGCGGCCGCGGTACCGCGACACGCCGGGGAAAGCGGCGAATCGCGGTACGTCGGCGGGCAAACAAGGTCAGGACGGGCAGCGCAGGAAAAACTAGTCCTCGTCGTTGAAGGCCCAGTCGAACATGTCGAAGACGAACTCCGAGAAGGTGCCTTCTTCGCTCTTCCACTGGCCGCGGGCGTTGTTCCGTCGGTACACGATGGGGTCCGGGACGCCGAGGTCGCCCACCCGGAAGCCCCAGGTGAAGTTCTCTTCCTCGTCCTCGAGGAACATGAGGAAGCCTTCGTCGTCCACTTCGAGTTCCTCGGGGTCCCAGAAGTAGTGGTAGGCCTCCATGAGGTCCTCGCAACCGCCCAGCGCCAGGTAGAATTCGCGCAGCACCAGGGGGATGGTGAATTGGTGATCGGAGAGCTCTGCGTCCAGCTCCTCGGCGGGCAGCCCGTCCTCTTCCTGCCATTCGTCTTCGAGATACTTCGGAACAAGCGCACGGAACTTCTCGAGGAACATGTCAGTCATGGCTCTTATCCTAGCTAATCCCGGCCCCTCGAATTCCCGGGTTCCAGGCCCAGCCGGTGCCATCCGCGGACAGCCAGCGGAATGCGCCACGACCGGCGCCAGGCCACCACGCGGAACGCGAACACCAGGGCCGCCACGGCGCATGCGGAGATGGCGTTGAACGCACCCAGCAACCACAAGGTTGTGGTGAGCGCGGCGCCCAAGAAGGCAGGCAGCGCGTAGAGATCCCGGGCATCGAACAGCTGGGGCACCTCGTTGGCGGTGATGTCGCGCAGCAGCCCTCCGCCCACGGCCGTCGTGACCCCGAGCAGGACGGCGGCCACGGGGTTCATCCCGAGAGACAGCGCCTTGAGCGTACCTGTGATGCAAAACAGGGCAAGGCCGGCGGCATCGAAAAGGATGAGCAGCGAGGTGAAACGCTGCACGCTGGAGAACAGGAAGTACACCAGCACCGTGGCCAGCAGTGGCGGCACCAGGTAGGCCGGGTTGCTGAACGCGGCGGGCGGGCCGGAATTAAGGATGATGTCGCGGATCACGCCGCCTCCAAGCGAGACCAGGGAGGCGAGCAGGAGGGACCCGACGACGTCGAACTGCTTCCGTGCGGCGAGCAGCGATCCGGACACCGCGAAAAAGAAGATGCCGGCCAGGTCGAGCCATGCCAGGGCGATGTCAAAGGAGAATGTCATGGGGCGTCCCGGCAAATTTCAGGGGGCGGACAGTGCAGCTCCAACGTTACGCTAGCCCCTATGAATAGCCCGATCCTGATCGCCTGTGCCCATGGGACCTCCAACGCGCAGGGAGCCGCCGAGGTTAACGCCCTCCGTGACGCCATCGCCGCGCTGCGTCCGGGGCTCGACGTCCGCGAAGCATATGTGGACGTCCAGCAGCCCGATCTGGTGGACGTGGTGGCCGGGCTTTCGGAGGAATCCGCCGCCGGGGGCTCGGCACCCGTCTCCGGCGGCTCAGCACCTCAAGCCGGCGGGGAGGAATCCGCCGCCGGGGCGTCCGCCGTCGTGGTCCCTTTGCTGCTGAGCGTTGGCTACCACGTGAAGGTGGACATCGCGAAGGCCGTTAGGAGCCGGCCCGGCACGGCGGCCGCGGCGCCGCTGGGACCCGACCCCCGACTCGCCGCCCTGCTGGACCAGCGGCTGATGGAGGCCGGGGTTACCGACAACGACGCGATCGTCCTCGCCGCCGCCGGCTCGTCCAATCCGAACGCCGCGGTCAGCGTCGAGGAACTGGCCGGCCAGTTGGGGGCACTGCGCTCCAACCGGATCGTTCCCGCCTATGGCGCCTCGGCCAAGCCGTCGGTGCCGGAAGCGGTGGCCATGCTCCGCGAGGAGGCCGCGGGCGGCGCCGGGGCGGGGGAGTCGGCCGGGGGAGTGAGCGTCGGCGGCCGCGTGGTGGTGGCCTCCTATCTCCTGGCGCCGGGCTTCTTCCACGACCAGCTTGGCAAGGCCGGGGCGGACCTGGTGACCGAGCCGCTGCTGCCCTCACCGGTAGTCGCTGAGATCGCACTGGAACGGTACGACGCAGCCCTCGCGGCCCTCGCCGTCAAGTCCTGAACGAGTCCCGGAAAACGCCCGGAACCGTAGCCTCCCGAAGCACAGCGGGCGGCGCCGTTCAAGGCCTCCCGGCGAGTCATGACGAAATGTTTCCTTAGGTGACTTAGCATTTCCGGGCCTTTGTGACGTGTTTCGGGGCGGCCCTACAGTCGATGCATGACTGATACAGCTCTAGCCGGAGCGGCCACGGACAAGCCCGCGCGCCCGGCCCGTGCCTCCCGCCCCGCCGCCAAGCCCCACGGCCAGTGGAAGGTGGACGGAACCACGCCGCTTAATGCCAACGAAACCTGGAAGCAGGAAGACGACGGCCTCAACGTCCGCGAGCGTATCGAGTCCATCTACGCCAAGGAAGGCTTCGACGCCATCCCCGGCCAGGACCTGCACGGCCGCTTCCGCTGGTGGGGCCTGTACACCCAGCGCAAGCCCGGGATCGACGGCGGCAAGACCGCCACGCTCGAGCCGCACGAGCTTGAGGACAAGTACTTCATGCTCCGCGTCCGCATCGACGGCGGTGCGCTGACCACCGAGCAGCTGCGCGTCATCGGCCAGATCTCCGTTGACTTCGCGCGTGATTCCGCGGACCTCACGGACCGCCAGAACATCCAGCTGCACTGGATCCGCGTGGAGGACATCCCCGAGATCTGGCGCCGGCTCGAGAGCAACGGCCTGTCCACCACCGAGGCCTGCGGCGACGTTCCCCGCGTCATCCTCGGCTCGCCCGTGGCCGGCATTGCCAAGGACGAGATCATCGACCCTACCCCGCTCATCGAAGAGCTGGGCGAGCGGTTTATCGGCAACCCGCTGCTGTCCAACCTGCCGCGCAAGTACAAGACCGCCATCACCGGCCACCCCAGCCAGGATGTGGTGCACGAGATCAATGACTTCGCGCTGGTTGGCGTCAAGCACCCCGAACTTGGCATCGGCTACGACCTCTGGGCCGGCGGCGCGCTGTCCACCAACCCGATGCTCGGCAAGCGCCTCGGCGCCTTCGTCACGCCGGAGCAGGCCGCGGATGTGTGGCTCGGCGTCACCAGCATCTTCCGCGACTACGGCTACCGCCGCATGCGCACCAAGGCGCGCCTGAAGTTCCTCATGGCCGACTGGGGTCCGGAGAAGTTCCGCCAGATCCTCGAGGACGAATACCTCGGCTACAAGCTGGCCGACGGCCCCGCCGCCCCCAAGCCGTCCACCCCGGGCGACCACGTGGGCGTGCACGAGCAGAAGGACGGCAAGTTCTTCATCGGTGCCACCCCGATTGCCGGCCGGCTCTCCGGCGCGCAGCTGGTGAAGCTCGCCGACACCCTCGAGGCCCGTGGCTCATACCGCCTGCGTACCACGCCGCACCAGAAGATCGTGGTGCTGGATGTTCCCAAGGACGAGGTGGAGCCGCTCGTGGCCGAACTCGACGCCCTGGGCCTGTCCGCCCGCCCGTCCGTGTTCCGCCGAGGCACCATCGCCTGCACCGGCATCGAGTACTGCAAGCTGGCCATCGTGGAAACCAAGGTCACCGCTGCCACGGCTATTGCCGAGCTGGAACGCCGCCTCGCCGACCTCGCGGACAGCGGCCAGCTCCCGCAGGCCCTGTCCCTGCACATCAATGGTTGCCCCAACTCCTGCGCCCGCATCCAGACCGCGGACATCGGACTCAAGGGCATGATGCTTCCCACGCCCGACGGCGACCCCACCCCGGGTTTCCAGGTCCACCTGGGCGGCGGGCTGGCTTCCGTTGAACGCGACGAAGCCGGCCTGGGACGAACCGTCCGCGGCCTGAAGGTTTACGTCGCCGACCTGCCCGACTACGTCGAACGGGTTGTCCGCAAGTTCGTCGCCGACCGTGCCGAGGGCCAGACCTTCGCCGAGTGGGCCCACGCAGCAGACGAGGAGGCACTCCAGTGACTACCGCACTCCGCTCGCACGAGGAGCTGAGGGCCTTGGCCGAGGCCGGCGCCGCCGAGCTCGGCTGGGACGCCCCTGCCCGCGACGTCATCGCCTGGGTCGAGCGCAACTTCGACATGCCCGCCGTCGCCGTCGCCTGCTCCATGGCCGACGCCGTCCTGCCGGCGCTGGTCGCCGACCAGCTTCCCGGTGTCGACGTCCTGTTCCTGGAGACCGGCTACCACTTCCCGGAAACCTACGCCACGCGTGACGAGGTGGCCGCGAACCTGCGCGTCAACGTGGTGGACGTCCTCCCGGAGAACACCGTGGAGCAGCAGGACCGGCTGCTCGGCAAGGACCTCTTCGCCCGCGACGCCGCCCAGTGCTGCGCCCTGCGCAAGGTGGCTCCGCTGCGCCGCACCCTGGCCGGCTACGAACTGTGGTTCACCGGCGTGCGCCGCGACGAAGCGCCCACCCGCACCAACACCCCGCTGATCACTTGGGACGAAGCCAACGGCCTGGTCAAGGTCAACCCGGTGGCGGCCTGGAGCTTCGACCAGCTCGTCCAGTACTCCGACGACAACCTCCTTCCCGTCAACCCGCTGCTTTCACAGGGCTACCCGTCCATTGGCTGCCAGCCCTGCACACGCAAGGTAGCGCCCGGCGATGACCCCCGCGCCGGCCGCTGGGCAGGATCCGACAAGACAGAATGCGGACTACACGTATGAGCACTTTCCTAACTGAGGAGACCACCCTGGTGACCGACGCAGCTGCATCAACGCGCCTCTCCAGCCTGGACACCCTCGAATCCGAAGCGATCCACATCATCCGCGAGGTTGTGGCCGAGTTCGAGAAGCCGGCACTGCTGTTCTCCGGCGGCAAGGACTCCGTGGTCATGCTGCACCTGGCCACCAAGGCGTTCTGGCCGGGCAAGGTTCCCTTCCCCGTGCTGCACGTGGACACCGGCCACAACTTCCCCGAGGTCATCGAGTTCCGCGACCGGACGGTGGAACGGCTGGGACTGAAGCTCGTCGTCGGCTCCGTGCAGGAGTTCATCGACCGCGGCGAGCTGGCCGAGCGTGCCGACGGCACCCGCAACCCGCTGCAGACCGTCCCGCTGCTGGACGCCATCCAGTCGAACAAGTTCGACGCCGTCTTCGGCGGCGGCCGCCGCGATGAGGACAAGGCCCGCGCCAAGGAGCGCATCCTGAGCCTGCGCGACGAGTTCGGCCAGTGGGACCCGCGCAACCAGCGCCCCGAGCTGTGGAACCTGTACAACGGCCGCCACACCGTGGGCCAGCACGTCCGTGCGTTCCCCATCAGCAACTGGACCGAGCTGGACGTGTGGCGCTACATCGAGCGCGAAAACATCGAACTTCCGGGCCTGTACTACGCCCACGACCGCGAGGTCTTTGCCCGCGACGGCATGTGGCGTGCGGTGGGCGAGGTGTCCCAGCCGCTGCCGCACGAGGAAGTCATCACCAAGACCGTCCGCTACCGTACGGTCGGTGACATGTCCTGCACCGGCGCCGTTGAGTCGGCTGCCGCTACAGTGCGCGACGTCGTGATCGAAGTTGCCGCCTCCACCATCACCGAACGTGGCGCCACCCGTGCGGATGACCGCATCTCCGAGGCTGCCATGGAAGACCGCAAGAAGGACGGCTACTTCTAATGACTACCGACATTGACACCGCCCGCGCCGCGGCGCTCCTGGACGAAGCCCCGCTCGCTTCCGCCTCGCTGTTCCGCTTCGCCACCGCCGGATCGGTCGACGACGGGAAGTCCACTTTGGTGGGGCGCCTCCTGCACGACTCCAAGGCGATCCTGGCCGACCAGCTCGACGCCGTTGCCCGCACCTCGGCCGACCGCGGCTTCGGCGGCGCGGCCGGCGGCATCGACCTCGCCCTGCTGACCGACGGCCTGCGTGCCGAGCGCGAGCAGGGCATCACCATCGACGTCGCCTACCGCTACTTCGCCACGGACCGCCGCAGCTTCATCCTGGCGGACTGCCCCGGGCACGTGCAGTACACCAAGAACACGGTGACCGGCGCGTCCACCGCGGATGCCGTCGTCGTCCTCATTGACGCCCGCAAGGGTGTCCTGGAGCAGACCCGCCGGCACCTGTCCGTGCTGCAGCTGCTGCGCGTGGCACACGTGATCGTGGCCGTGAACAAGATCGACCTGGTGGACTTCAGCGAGACCGTGTTCCGCGAGATCGAGGCCGACGTGCAGCGCGTGGGCCGCGAACTGGGCCTCGGCTCCGATGGCATCGCCGACCTGCTGGTGGTTCCGGTTTCCGCGCTCGACGGCGACAACGTGGTGGAGCGCTCGGAGCGCACCCCCTGGTACACCGGCCCGGCGCTGCTCGAGGTGCTCGAGACGCTGCCCGCCGCCGATGAGCTCGAAAGCCACCTGGAGAGCTTCCGCTTCCCGGTGCAGCTGGTGATACGGCCTCAGGGCGCGCTGGCACCGGACGCCATTGCCGGCGGGCTCGACGTCGAGGAATACCGCGACTACCGCGCCTACGCCGGGCAGATCACCGAGGGCTCGGTGAAGGTGGGCGACCAGGTCAGCGTGCTGACCCCCGGCCAGGACCCGCGCACCACCACGGTGACGGGCATTGACTTCGCCGGAACCTCGCTGGAGGAAGCCGTCGCGCCGCAGTCCGTGGCGATCCGCTTGGCCGACGAGTTCGA
The DNA here is from genome assembly GCF_056396245.1 of Arthrobacter sp. 05T423. NCBI lineage: Bacteria > Bacillati > Actinomycetota > Actinomycetes > Micrococcales > Micrococcaceae > Arthrobacter > Arthrobacter sp. 05T423. The sequence goes on along the minus strand of NZ_JBFTLC010000020.1, from coordinate 2,853 downwards.
CGTCGCCCGCGGTGACACGATCGCCGCCGCCGGCACCGTCCGCGAGAGCTCGGCCGACCTGTACGCGCAGCTGTGCTGGCTGTCCCCGAAGCCGCTCCGCGAGGGCGCCAAGGTCCTGGTCAAGCACGGCACCCGCACCGTTCAGGCGCTGGTCCGCAGCGTCAACGGCAAGCTGGACCTGGCCACCTTCAACCTCGAGGGTGCCTCCAGCCTGGAGCTCAACGACATCGGCCACGCGCAGCTCCGGCTCGCGGCGCCGCTGCCGCTCGAGAACTACCTGCACCACCGCCGCACGGGCGCGTTCCTGGTGATCGACCCGCTCGACGGCAACACCCTCGCCGCCGGCCTGGTCAAGGACCACCCGGGCGACCACGAGGACGAGCGCTACAGCATCTGATTCCGCCGAATTCGCCGGAAGAGCACGGGGCCGCCGTATCCGTACGGCGGCCTCGCTGCGTTCCGGCGAGCCCGCGTTATGTGCCGGACGTTAGACGCCGGCTTCGAGGACCGACTTGAGCTTTTGCAGGTCCTTGCGCGTTGCTCTGCGGATCATTGGCGCCATGAACAGCCCCGCGAGCTGCGAGAAGCCCGATGGCTTGCCCCTGTTGCCAAGCGTCATCCTCGTCCCCCCGCTGACCTCTGACCAGGTGTAGGTCGTCTGCATGGGAAAGGGACCCTGGGCGGTGCGCATCACAAGCTTCTCGCCCGGGACGTGCTCGATGAATTCGTAGGTGTAGTTCAGGTCCCGGCCCAGGAACTTGGCAGTGAAGGCAACCTTGGATCCGACGTCGATCGGTCCGGTCGTCAGCCGCCGTGAAGAGTGGATGTTGTCGTACCACTGCGGGGCGTTGTCGGGGTTAGAGGCGTACTCTGCCACGACATCCCGCGGCCGCCGGATAACGACCTCTGTCTGAACGTCCACCATGTTGCGTCTCCTTCTTAAGAGGCCGAGGGTTAGCCTAGAAATTACGTTAGTCCTCGTTCAGTCGCAGGAGGGTACGTGGAATCCATCACCAGCCGGCTCATCAACTGGGCCTCGATCCTGGACGACAAGACCCGGGAGCAGGCCCTGACAACCTCACGCCTGCCCTTCATCTACCCGCACCTGGCACTGATGCCGGACGCGCATCTGGGCAAGGGCGCAACGGTGGGATCCGTCATTCCGACGCTGGGCGCCATCATTCCGGCCGCCGTCGGGGTGGACATCGGCTGCGGCATGATTGCGGTCCGGACCCAGTACGCCCTCAAGGAACTGCCCCGGGACCGGAAGCCGCTGCGTGAGAACATCGAGCGGGCCATCCCGTTGTCCGCGGGCCACAACAACCGCAAGGTGACGGCCACCGCTGAGCCGCGCATCGCCGAACTGCACAGGCGGGCCGAGAAGGCCGGGTTCAACCCTGCACAGTACGTGGCGAAATGGGACCTGCAACTCGGCTCGCTCGGCTCCGGCAACCACTTCATCGAGGTGTGCGCGGATGAGACCGACGCCGTCTGGCTGTTCCTGCATTCGGGCTCACGCGGCGTCGGCAACAAGATCGCCCAGCACCACATCAAGGTGGCGCAGGGAATCGCACGGGACAAGCACGTCACCCTGGAGGACCCGGACCTCGCGTATCTGGAAGAGGGCACTCCGGCGTTCACCCGGTACATCAAGGAGTTGCGCTGGGCACAGCACTTCGCCCTGCTGAACCGCGAGGAGATGATGGACCGCCTGATCCGGCAGTTCGGCGACTGGGTCGGCGGACCCGTCACGGGGACCGAAAGGATCAACTGCCACCACAACTTCACGCAGCAGGAGACGCACTACGGAAAGTCGGTCTGGGTGTCGCGCAAGGGCGCCATCAGGGCGGAAACCGGCGACCTCGGCCTGATCCCCGGGTCCATGGGGACGGCGTCCTACGTCGTTGAGGGGCTCGGCAACGCCGCCTCATTGAACTCGTCGCCGCACGGTGCCGGCAGGGAGTATTCGCGTACCGCGGCGCGCAAGACGTTCTCGCTTGCCCAGCTGAAGGAGGCCATGCACGGCATCGAGTTCCGGGCCACCGAGGCCTTCATCGATGAGATCCCGGCGGCCTACAAGCCCATCGACCAGGTCATGCGCGATGCCTCCGACCTCGTGAAGGTACGGCACAAGCTGCGTCAGCTCGTTAATGTCAAGGGGGATTAGCCCCTGAAATGTTAAGGGCGCACGGGCGGGCCGATTTTGTGGCTGAATGTGACGTTGCATGAACCTGCATGACCCCGGGTTTCCGCTCCGTTGAACCCTGTTTGGGCCAGTCCCTATGGTGAATCCATGAGTACTTCCAGGCCGGGCATGACCCGCATTGTGGCCGGCGAAAGCCAGACGCCCAAGCGCCGCCGTGCCCTGGAAGCGGCGCTGGCTCTTGGACTCGTCCTGCTGATCAGCGTGGGCGCAGTTGTTGCGTCGGCTGTGGCCCGGGATTCCAATGCCTCGGCAGCCCCTGACGCAGCGGGCACCCCTGCAGCGGAGCTGAAGCTGGGTTACTTCGGGAACATCACCCACGCCTCGGCGCTGGTCGGAGTGAGACAGGGTTTCATCGCGAAGGAGCTGGGCGGCACCAAGCTGTCCACGCAGGTGTTCAACGCCGGCCCGGCCGCGATCGAGGCGCTGAACGCCGGTGCGATCGATGCCACGTACATCGGCCCGAACCCGGCCATCAACTCGTTTGTCAAGAGCAAGGGCGAGTCCATCAGGGTCATCGCGGGGGCGGCCTCCGGCGGCGCGCAGCTGGTGGTGAAGCCGGAAATCAAGACGGCGGCGGACCTGAAGGGCAAGACCCTGGCCTCCCCGCAGTTGGGCGGCACGCAGGACGTGGCGCTGCGCGCGTGGCT
>NZ_JBFTLC010000019.1:0-88847 GCF_056396245.1 Arthrobacter sp. 05T423 | reverse complement strand
GTGGAGGGCGTGGAGTCCTCTGTTGCTGTGTTGGCTGTTTTTGTCCGTGAGGCCGCCGGGGCCGGTTCTGGGTCGGGTGCTGATCCGCTTCGGGATCAGGCGGATGCCTGGTTGGATGCGCTGGCCGAGGCGGCCAGGCTGGAGGCCCGGGTGGCGGCGTTGAAGGTGCAGGCCGCGGCCGGTTTCGCCGGTGCGGAGGCGGCGATGGCGTCCCCAGACGCGTCTCGGCGGGAGCAGGACGTGCTGGAGATGTCGGTCACGGCGGAGGTGGCGGGCGTGCTGACCGTGAGCGAGGGGTCGGCGGCACGGTTTCTGGAGGAATCGGCCAGGCTGAACACGGATTTGCCGTTGACCCTGGCCGCGCTGGGGGCTGGAACATTGTCCTGGCAGCACGGGCGGATCATGTGCGATGAAACCGATGGGCTGGACGCGGAAGCAGCGGCGGCGTTTGAGGCGCACTTCCTGGATCCGGACGCGCCGAACCCGGCGCGGGGTTGCCCGGCCGGGGAGCTGACCCCGGCGCGGTTCCGGGCCAAGGCACGGTATTGGCGGGAACGGCATCATCCGGTCAGCATTGAAAAACGCCATTGCAAGAGCGTGAAGGATCGGCGTGACCCAGCTCCGCGTCGACGCCGCCGCCTCGTGGCTCCTCGGCCCGGCCCCGGGCGTTGATGGCGCGACGGGGGACCCGGCCGCAGAATTCTTTCCCACAGATTCCCTGCCGTCGGGGTCCCTGCCCCCAGATTCTGTGCGGGCCGGTGATGTGCCGGACCGTGGCGCCCCGGCCGGCGATGTGCTCGCTGGTGTGCCGTCGCCGGCGGCGCAGGTGCTGGTCACGGTTCCGGTGCTCTCGCTGCTCGGTGTGACGGAGGAACCGGCCACGCTGGACGGTTATGGGCCGATCCCGCCGTCCATGGCCCGCCGGCTCGTCGCCGACGGCGGAACGTCCTTCCTCCGTGTGCTTACCGACCCGCGGGACGGTGCGCCGCTGGAGATCGGACGGACCAGGTACCGGCTGACGAAGCCGATGCGCCAATGGCTGCGGCTCCGCGACGCCCGGTGCACGTTCCCCAGCTGCAACAACCACTCCCTGGACAACGACGCCGACCATATCCTCGCGTGGGCGGACGGCGGCGGCACCGGCATCGCCAACCTCGGCCAAACCTGCGCCAAACACCACCGGCTCAAACACGCTACGGCGTGGCAACCGGTCGGCGCCACCCGCGAGAGCCCGCCCGGGTGGATCTCACCCAACGGACGGTCCTACCCGGCCGAGTACCAGGACTGGGAACCACCCGACTGGCCAAAGGACTTTGACCCACCACGGGCCAGGGATCCCATTGCGCTGCCTTTGGATCCTTGGCCTGACTGGCCCGAAGGGGTGCCACTGAGGGCCGCCTAAATCGGGTCTCTTCGGTGATGCCCATCATTCCTTTGTAGGTGGGCGACTTTTGCAGCAGTGTCCTACGGTCCGGAAACGCTACGGCGTCAGCACCCGCATCGATGTACCGTCCAGCCACGCCGTGACGTCCTCGAGCGCACCGCCGAAGAACGCCCGGTAGCTGGCGTCGGTTACATACCCCAGGTGCGGCGCCAGCAGGGTCCGTGGCGCATCGAGGAGGGGGTGGCCGGCCGGCAGCGGTTCCTGGTCGAACACATCGAGTGCCGCCCCGCGGATCCAGCCCTCGTGCAGCGCGGTGACCAGCGCTTGCTGGTCCACCAAGGGACCGCGGGCGGTATTCACCAGCACGCCGTCCGGGCCGAGCAGGCGCAGTTCACGTTCACCAACTGTTTCCTCCGAACGCGGCGACAGCCGCAGATGCAGGGACACGACGTCGGACTCCCGGAACAGCTCGTCCTTGCCAACCCTACGGGCGCCCGCCGCGGCCGCAGTCTCGTCGGTCAGGTTCTGGCTCCAGGCCAGCACGTCCATCCCGAATGCGCGGCCGTAGCCGGCGATGCGCTGCCCGATCTTCCCCAGCCCCACAATCCCGAGGGTCTTGCCGGACAGTTCAAAGCCGACGCCGGTCTGCCACCGCCCGTCGCGCAGGGCGGCTTCCTCCTGCGTCAGGTTCCGGGCAAATGCCAGCAGCAGCGCCCACGTCAGCTCGGGCGCGGCTGTGGGGGAGCCGCCCGTTCCGCAGACGGTGATCCCCAGTCGCGAAGCTGCCTCCACATCGATCGAGGCATTGGCGGCGCCGGTGGTCACCAGCAGTTTCAGCCGGGGCAGCTTTTCGAGGATCCGGCCGGGAAAGGGTGTCCGTTCCCGCATGGCAATGATGATGTCGGCGTCCTGCAGTGCTTGCAGAACCTCCGCTTCCGTGGCGAGGTGCTGCGTGAACACCGTGACGGCGACGCCACGCTGTTCCAGAGAGCTCCAGTCGGCGAAGCTGTGGGCCACGCGCTGGTAATCGTCGAGAATCGCGAGCTGGTACATGCTGTCCTTCTGCTTTGAAATGTAGCCTGCTCTTAAACAAAGGAGGCAGGAACCCGCCGTAGCGGGCCCCTGCCTCCTGAGGCTAGTCGAGCAATGCCTGGCCGGGCTTGGCGGGCAGGGCATGCTCTGGCCGGGTGAGCCTAGCCGGCCTTGACGGCCAGCACCGGGCAGGATGCCTCGAGCAGGATCTGCTGGGCCGTGCTGCCCATGATCAGCTTCCCCACGGGGGTCCGCTTCCGGAGGCCGATCACGATGAGTTCGGCCCGGTACTTCTCCGCGGCCTCAAGCACCTCGTTGGCCGCGTCGTTGCCGCGGATTGGCTGCAGTACCAGGTGCTCGATCCCTTCCTGGTCCAGGCGTTCGGTCACCTCCGAGATGTCCGCCGCCTGGGCGTACCGCTTGTCAACGATGGCGTCTCCCCGGGAGGAGTTGATGATGACCAGCCGGCTTTGGCTCTTGTGGGCCTCCGAGATGGCCCGGTCCAAGGCTGCGGTGCCCTCGGCCGTGGGGACGTAGCCGACAATGATGCTCACAAGTTCTCCTGTCCGTGGTTGGCATGGGTGGCGTCCGCCCGGCGGCGGCCGGCATCAGCATCGCGCCCAGCGGCAGACCGCTCAGCAGCGGGTGCCTCAACAGCAGGTCCGCCGGCCATGGCCAGCCCGGCCGGCCGCGGCCGCACGCGGCGCCAGAGCCGTGCCAGGAGCGGCCAGAGCAGGACCACCGCCACGATGACGTAGACCACGACGGCGACCGGCTCGCTCCAGAGGCCGGATACGTCGCCTGCGCTCAGCTGCAGCGCCTGGCGCAGCTGCTTTTCGAGGCGCGGTCCCAGGATCACGCCAAGGATGAGCGGCAGGACCGGCAGCCCGTAGCGGCGCATCATGAAGCCGAGGGCGCCCAGGACCAGCAGGAGCACCAGGTCGAACGCCTGCAGGTTCACCGAGTAGGCGCCCAGCGTGGCAAAGAACAGGATGCCTGCGTAAAGATACGGACGGGGCAGACGGAGCAGCTTCGCCCAGACGGGCGCCAGGGGCAGGTTGACCAGCAGCAGCAGCAGGTTGCCGATGAAGAGGCTCGCAATCAGCGCCCAGACCAGCGGGCCTTCGTTGGCGAACAGCAGGGGACCGGGCTGGATGCCGAACTGCACGAACGCAGCGAGCATGACGGCGGCCGTGGCGTTCGTCGGCAGGCCCAGGGCGAGCATCGGGGTAAGCGTGCCGGCAGCGGCGGCGTTGTTGGCGGCCTCGGGTCCTGCGACGCCTTCGATGGCGCCCTTGCCGAACTCCTCAGGGTGCTTGGACAGCCGCTTCTCGGTCACATAGGAAAGGAAAGTCGGGATTTCGGCGCCGCCGGCGGGCAGCGCTCCGAAGGGGAAGCCGAACGCGGTGCCGCGCAGCCATGGCTTCCAGGACCGCTTCCAGTCTTCCTTGCCCATCCACGGCCTGCCAACCGGGATGATCTGCAGCGGTGTGCGGCGCAGGTGCGCCGCGACCCAAAGGGCCTCGCCGACGGCGAAGATCGCCACGGCGACCACCACGACGTCGATGCCGTCCGCCAGCAGCGGCAGGCCAAAGGTGAGCCGGGCCTGGCCGGATACGAAGTCAAGGCCGACGAAGCCGATTGCCAGGCCGAGGCCAAGGGAGGCAAAGCCGCGCAGCCGGGACGCGCCCAGGACCGCGGTGACGGCCAGCAGGGCCAGGACCATGATGGCGAAGTAGCTCGGTGATCCAAGGCTCACCGCGAACTTGACCACGATTGGTGCGAAGACCACCAGGAGGGTGGTGCCGATGGTGCCGGCGACGAAGGAGCCGATGGCCGCCGTCGCGAGCGCCTGCGCGGCTCTGCCGGCCTTGGCCATCTTGTTGCCTTCAATGGCAGTGATCACCGAGGAGGACTCGCCGGGGGTGTTGAGCAGGATCGACGTCGTCGAGCCGCCGTACATGCCGCCGTAGTAAATGCCGGCGAACATGATGAATGCGCTGGTCGGTTCCAGGACGGAGGTCACAGGAAGCAGCAGCGCCACCGTCATGGCCGGGCCGATGCCGGGCAGGACGCCGACGGCCGTGCCCAGGAGAACGCCGATCAGGGCGTACAGCAGGTTCATGGGGGTCAGCGCCGTCGCGAACCCTGCCATGAGTGAGGACAGGATGTCCATCTAGAGAATCCCTTCAAGGAGCCCGGCCGGAAGGGCGATGCCCAGGCCGAGGTAGAAGCCGTAGAAGGTCAGGAGCGCCAGTGCCAGCGAGATGAGTCCGTCACGGACGTAGTGGCGGCTGCCGAGCGCCCAGACGCTGCCCCAGAAGAGCACGGTTCCGGAGATGACCCAGCCGGCCCAATCGATGAGCAGGATGTTGGCGATGAAGGCTCCGGCCAGCGGCAGGACGGTCTTCCAGTCGCTGGGGTGGGTCAGGTCGACGTCCTCGCTGGCTTCGGCCTCGCCGCGGCCACCCCGCATGACGTTGACTGCCAGCATGACTGCGCAGACCAGCAGGAGGACTCCCACGATGATGGGCAGGGTCTTGGGGCCCACCGGGTCTGACTGGGAGTAGGGCACGACCAGGCGGGCTGCGTCCAGGAGGACCAGCGCGCCGGCCGCCCCGAGCAGGGCTGCGACGCCCAGCTCGGAGCGGCCTTTAAGGCGGGTGGACAAAGAGGTCACGCCAGGCCGAGCTTCGTCAGGACATCGGCAACGCGCTTGTCCTGGTCCGCGAGGAAGGACTTGAATTCGTCACCGGTGATGAAGGCGTCGGTCCAGCCGCGCGTCTTCAGGGTTTCCTTCCAGGCTGCCGACTCGTGCATCTTCTCCAGGGTGGCGATCAGCGCGTCGCGGTCCGCGTCACTGATGCCGGGAGGGGCCACGATGCCGCGCCAGTTGCTGAAGACCAGGTCGATGTTGGATTCCTTGAGCGTGGGGGCGTCCACTCCCTCGAGCCGGTTTTCGCCGCTGGTAGCCAGCACGCGGATGTCGCCGGACTTGATCTGCTGGATGTATTCGCCGGCTCCGGAAGCGGCGAAGCCCAGCTTGTTGCCAATGATCGCCGGGAGCAGGTCGCCGCCGCCGTCGTAGGAAACGAAGTTGACCTTGGTGGCGTCGATGCCCACGGCACCTGCGAGCTGCATGGGCAGGAGGTGGTCCGGGCCGCCGGCCGAGGAGCCGCCGCCGACGCTGACCTTGGCAGGGTCCTTCTTCCAGGCGGTTACAAGATCGTCGATGGTCTTGTACGGGGAGTCCTTGGAGACCATGATGGCGCCGGGCTCTTCAATGAGCTTCGCCAGCGGGGTGGTGTCGGTCAGCTTCGACTCCGACTTGTTGGTGTAGCTTGCGCCGACCACGCCAAGGCCCATGAGCATGGCCAGGTCGCCGTTGCCTTTTTCGTTGACGATGCGGGCCAGGCCAACGGTGCCGCCTGCGCCGGCCAGGTTGAAGACCTCGGGGTTGGTGGCGAGCTTCTCGTCTTCGAGAACCTTCGCGGCGGCCCGGGCCGTGGTGTCATAACCGCCACCGGCGGTATTCGGCACCATGATGCGCAGCCCGCTAAGGGGTGCGGTGCTTGCTCCGCTCGTGGAGGGGCCGGCTGCAGTCTTGCCGGTTGCTCCGCAGCCTGACGCCATCAGGGCGATGCCTGCGGCTACTGCGGCCACGCGCAGTGCGCTCATTCCGCGCATGTTGTTCCTCTTCTCGTTGATCCGTTTGATCGGGTGCTTCCGATGCTAGGGCTGAACGTGATGCCCCTCACTCTTGTGTAAGCAGAGAAAGTTAAGTTCATTTCGTTCACGTTTCCGCACACCAACAAGGCGCCTCAACGAGGGGTTGGCCCGCTAGCGCCTCCGGTATAGTTCACCCCACCCCCGGACCCACAGGAAGAACAGCAGCACATGACTCCACGGCGAGGAATGTCCCTTGCGGGGCAGTATCTTCGGCTGCAGCTCCTGATTGTGCTGGCCGTGCTGGTGGCCGTGGTGGCGATCTCGCTGGCCCAGTCGGCGGCAGCCTTTGAAAGAGTCGAGGGTCGCCGGGCTCTCTCGGCTGCCGAGACGCTGGCAGCGAACCCTGCCGTCCGCAGCCTGCTGCCGGATGCCCAACCGCAAAGCGGTTCGGTGCTGCCCTCGGTGGCTGAAGCGGTGCGGACGATCTCGGGTTCCTCCCAGGTGGCTCTGGCGCGGTCCGACCGGACGGTCGTGACGTCGTCGGACCCGTCCCAGGAGAGCCGCCAGCTGGAACTCGGCGACAGCGCGGTGATGTCCGGGCGGGCGTGGACCGGAGTGGTTGGGACCGGGGCAGAGGAAGCGGTGGCCGCGCACGTGCCCGTGCTGGACGACGCCGGGAAAATGGTCGGCATTGCCATGGTCGGCAGGAACTACCCGTCTGTTCTGGAGCGTCTGGGCGATGCGGTCCCGAACCTGCTGACTTATCTGGGCGTGGCGAGTGTCCTGGGCGTGGCCGGCTCGCTCCTGCTGGCCCGCCGCGTCAAGCGCCAGACGCTGGGCATGGAACCGGACGAGATCACCGGACTCGTGGAGAACCGGGAGGCGATGCTGCACGGGCTCAAGGAGGGCGTCGTTGCGCTGGATCCGCAGCAGCGGATCACGGTGGTCAACGACAGTGCGCGGACCCTCCTGGGCCTGCCCCATGACTGCGTGGGCAAGGGCCTGGAGAGCCTTGCGGTGCCGCCGGTGCTGCGCGAGGTACTCACCGAGGACCAGCCCGGGCCGGACCGGCTGGTCCTGGTGGGGGAGAAGCTGCTGGTGCTGAACCGGATGCCGATGCGCTCGCACGGACGGGTGATCGGTTCGGTCACCACCCTCCGCGACCGGACCGAGCTGGCTTCCCTGGAGCGCGAACTCGGCACGACCCGGACGGCCACCGACACCCTCCGGGCGCAGGCGCACGAGTTCGCCAACCAGCTGCACACGATCTCGGGCCTGATCCAGATCGGCGAGTACGACTCAGTGGTGCAGTTCGTCAACGGCACGACGTCGAACCGGACCCGCCTGAACGACGACGTGACCAGCCGCATCGAGGACCCTGCCCTGGCCGCGCTGCTCATTGCCAAGTCGAGCCTGGCAGCCGAGCGCGGGGTGTCCCTGCAGCTCGCCGAGGAGTCCCGGCTGGGCAAGGTGGACGAGGAACTGTCCCGGGACCTCACCACCGTGGTGGGCAACCTGGTGGACAACGCACTCGATGCCGTCACCAACACCTCAGAAGCGGAGGTCGTGGTGCTCATCGGTGATGACGACGGCGATGTGCGGGTTGATGTGCGCGACTCGGGACCGGGGGTTCCGGTAGAGGTCATGGACGACATTTTCCGACAAGGGTTCAGTACCAAAAATGCGTCCGACGGCGGCCGCGGCTACGGACTGGCGCTCGCCAGGGTGGTCTGCCAGCGCCGCGGCGGGCGGCTTACCGTGCGGAACGACCACGGCGCAGTGTTTACCGCACTGCTGATGCGTAAAACTGCTGATGCTTAGGGAGGAGCGGCCTTGATCAACGTACTCATCGTCGACGACGACTTCATGGTGGCCAAAGTCCACGCCGGATTTATCCAGCGCACGCCGGGGTTCGCCGTCGTCGGGGTTGCACATACGGGCGCGCAGGCGGTGCTGGAGACCGCACGGTTGCAGCCGGACCTGGTGCTGCTGGACATCCACCTGCCCGACGTCAACGGCCTGGACCTGATGCACCAGCTGCGTGACGTGGCACCGGAGCTGGACGTGCTGGTGATCAGTGCCGCACGCGAGGTGGAGACGGTGCGGAAGGCGCTCCGCGGCGGGATCGTGCACTATCTCATCAAGCCGTTTTCGCAGACCGACCTGCAGGAGCGGCTGGAGCACTATCGCAACACCTACCAGAGCCTCGATTCGTCCAAGGACGTGGCGGAGCAGTCGGACGTCAACCGCGTGTTTGGGCTGGAACGCGCGGACCGGCCGCTGCCGAAAGGCTGCAGCGCCGAGACGCTCCAGGTGGTGGAGCGGGCATTGCGCGCCGGCGGCAGCGACGTGTCGGCCGCGGAACTCGCTGTGCAGGTGGGGACGTCGCGCGTCAGTGCGCGGCGCTATCTGGAGTACCTCAATGACGAGGGGCTGGTGGACGTGACCCTCAAGTACGGCGTCGGGCGTCCCGAACGGCGGTACGAGTGGAAGGCGGCGTGAGCGGTCGGCTTAGGACCCCGCCCTGATTGCTTCGATGCCCTGCAGCGCACTGACCGTGACCGCGTCAACGCCCGCCGCACCGTCAATGCGCACCAGCAGGGCGCGCCTGCCGTAGCGGGCGATAACGGGTTCGGTTTCCCGCCGGTACAGCTCCAGCCGGTGGCGGATGACGTCCTCGGTGTCATCGCTCCGCCCCTCGGCCTCGGATCGGAGCAGGAGCCGTCGGACGATCTCGTCGTCGCCGGCGGTAATTTCCACCACGGCATCGAGCCTGGTTCCGGCCGCGTCCAGGATGCCATCCAGGTCGTCCAGCTGGCTCACAGTGCGCGGGTAGCCGTCCAAGAGGAAACCGTCCCGCGTGTCCCGTTCCTGCAGCCGGTCCCGCAGCATGGCGGTGGTGAGACGGTCCGGGACGAGGTTGCCGGCGTCGAGGAATTCCTTGATTTCCCGGCCCAGGGGCGAGCCGTTGGCGAGGTGGCTGCGGAACATGTCGCCCGTGGAAATCTCCGGGATGTGCAGCTGCCCGCTTAGCCGGCGCGCCTGGGTGCCTTTGCCTGAGCCGGGCGGGCCGATGAGCAGGATGCGGGTCACGCTTTTGGTCCGATCTGCCGAGAAAGCACGCTTGGGGCCTATTCTGCCGCCAGACCGCTCCACCTGCAATGGATGGGATGTCCCTTCAGAGGTCCCGGGTGTTTCCAGCTGCCGGGGTGTTCACAACCGCGGTGGTGGATCCTAGGCTGGGACCCACCATCCAAGGAGGCCATCATGACAACGCCGAGACCATCATGAGCATGCTGCCGGACAGGCCCAACACCGCCCTGATGGTGCTTGATATGCAGAAGGGGGTGGTGGCCGACGCGCTTGAGCGGGACGCCGTGGTGTCCAACATCGCCGTACTGGTGGACAAAGCCCGCGAAGCGGGGGTCCCAATCGTCTGGGTCCAGCATTCCGACGACCGGCTGGAGAAGGGGAGCGAGGCCTGGGAGTACGTGCCCGAGCTGAGGCGCCGCGAGCAGGAACCGCTGGTGCACAAGTCCTACAGTGACGCCTTCGAGGACACCGATCTGGAGCAGGTGCTGGCTGCATCGGCGGTGGGCCGGCTGATGGTCGCCGGAGCGCAGACCGACGAATGCATCAGATCCACCATCCACGGGGCATTCGTCCGCGGCTACGACGTGACGCTGGTCAGCGACGCCCACACCACGGAGGACCAGACCGACTGGGGTGCTCCTCCGCCGGCCCAGGTCATTGCCCACACGAACCTCTACTGGAAGTACCACGAGGGGCCCGGCCGGACGGCCGCGGTGGCAGAGACCAAGGACATCACCTTTGGCGGCTGAAGGGGACTGAACCGGCTGGATACCGGTCACATGCCGGCGGCCCGCTCCTCCAGGAGTTCCCGTGTGCGCTGGTTCCTTGCCAGCCCCGCCGCCGCAATGAATTCGGCACGCGCCTCCGCGGTCCGCCCCAGCCGGGCCAGCAGTTCCCCCCGGACGCTGGGCAGCAGGTGCGTTCCGCGCAGGGCGCCGCCGGAGGCGAGACCGTCCACGATGGCCAGCGCGGCCGCCGGTCCGGTGGCCATGGATACGGCCACGGCCCTGTTCAGTTCCACCACGGGACTGGGCGCGATTCTGCCCAGCGCCTCATAGAGAACGACGATGCGCTGCCAGTCCGTGTCCTCGACGCTTGGCGCGGTCGAATGACATTCGGCAATCGCGGCCTGCAGTGCGTAGTTGCCGCGCCCGCGGCCCAGCGCGTCGCAACGGCGCAGGTCGGCACGGGCCCGGCCGATCTGGGCCCGGTCCCACCGGGTCCGGTCCTGGTCCGCCAGCAGGACCGGGGACCCGTCGGGAGTGGTGCGGGCGGGGAAACGGGATGCCTGGAATTCCATCAGGGCCACCAGCCCGTGGGCCTCGGGTTCGCGGGGGACCAGCCCGGCCAGGATGCGCCCGATCCGCAGGGCCTCGTGGGCCAGGTCGGGCCTGATCCACGCGTCTCCCGTGCTGGCGGCGTACCCTTCCGTGAACATCAGATAAACGACGCCGAGGACAGCTCCCAGCCGGGCGCCCCATTCGTTTGGCTCGGGAACCTCGAAGGGCACCCGGGCCGCCGCGAGGGTTTTCTTGGCCCGCACAATGCGCTGCTGCACGGTGGCGACGGGCAGCAGGAACAGTCGCGCAATCTCTTCAGTGGTGAGGCCGCCCACCACCCGCAGCGTCAGCGCCATCTGGGCCTCCCGGGAGAGGACCGGGTGGCAGGCGGTGAAGACGAGCCTGAGCACGTCGTCCTCCAGCGGCACCCAGGCCACGCCGTCGTCGCCTTCAAGGTCCCGTGATATGGCACGGTACCTCTCCTCCAACCGCTCGGACCGGCGCCACGCGTCGATGGCCTTGCGCTTGGCGACGGCGGTGAGCCAGGCGGCGGGATTGTCCGGCGTCCCGGATTGCGGCCAGCGGACCAGGGCCTCAGCCAGCGCTTCCTGGGCCAGGTCCTCGGCGAAGCCCATGTCCCGCGTGGCACGGGCGAGAGCGGCGACGATGTGTGCGCCCTCGATGCGCCACAGGGCATCAATCCGGCGCCGGACCGCGGCTTCAGCCTCTTCGTTCACAGTCTGTTTACTCACAAACTCCTAGCTCACCGCCTTGCTCCCGGCTCAGGGCTGGTTCAGTTCCTGACGCCATACCGCTTCCTTCTTGATGTACTCGTTGTCGGCGAAATCGGCGAAGTCGTCGGCCTCAGCTATCCGGCGCACCTCGAGCTTCGACCCGGGACCAAGCGGGCAGCGGCTGGCCCACTCCTTCGCCTCTTCCTTGGACGCCACCTGGACAATCCAGAAGCCGTTGAACAGCTCGTGCGTTTCGCCGTAGGGGCCGTCCGTCACCACCGGCGGTTCATCGGCAAAGTCGACCACGAAGGCCGAGCCTTCGGACAGGTCAGTCAGGCCCTCACCGGCGAGCATGACGCCGGCCTTGATGAGCTGTTCGTTGTAGGCGCCCATCTGGTTGAGGATCTCCTCGAACGGAACCTGCTTCGACGCTTCGATGGCTTCGTCCGTGGCGCGCATGATGAACATGTACTTCATGGGTCTCTCCTTGCCTTGACGTGGACGCCGTGTGCGTCCGTCTACTATCCCGTCGAACGGGTCCGGCGGAAATCGACAGGCAGCCTGAATTTCTTTTCGGCGCGGGTTTTGCGGCTCGTGGACGTCGCTGCCGTCAGCCGCGGTGCCCTCCCCAGGACTCCTGCCGGCCTGGGATGGGCAATCTACCAGCACCTCAGCGGCAAAGCCAGAGACGCCATGAAGGGCAGTGGAGCAGACCCCTGGACGGCCGTGGGGCGGCTGGCCGTGCCCGCTCCGGTAACGTATTTTCACATGCCATTGTCATCACCCCGAACATCCCGTCACCCAGCCACCCCTGTTTCCGAGGGGCTGGTCAGACCGGCCATGGCGGGCATCGTGACGGCGCTGGTTGGCTTCACCTCGACCTTCGCCGTGGTCCTGTCCGGCCTCCGTGCGGTGGGGGCGCATCCGCAGCAGGCGGCGAGCGGCCTCCTGGCCCTCTGCCTGGTGGTGGGCGCCGGCGTCGTGCTCCTTGCCTGGCGGAGCCGGATTCCGGTGACCCTTGCCTGGTCAACACCGGGTGCCGCCCTGCTGGCGGTCGCGGGAGTGCCCGATGGCGGATGGCCGGCCGCCGTCGGCGCCTTTTTGGTGACAGGGGTCCTGATCGCCGTGACCGGGCTCGTCCGCCCCTTGGGCCGGCTGGTCAGCAGCATCCCGACGCCCCTGGCGCAAGCCATGCTGGCGGGGGTCCTGCTGCCGTTGTGCCTTGCCCCGGTGAAGGGACTGCAGACGGCTCCGCTGCTGGTGGTTCCGGTCCTGCTGTGCTGGCTCCTGCTATCGCGGTTCGCGCCCCGCTGGTCCGTTCCGGGTGCTTTGGCCATTGCACTGGGCGGCATTGTGATCCAGCTGGTTGTCGAAGGCCGGACGCTGGCGGCGGACGGCCTGCTGCCGGCCATGGAGTGGACAACGCCTTCCTGGTCGCTGGGCGCGGTGGCGGGCATCGCCCTGCCGCTGTACATCGTCACCATGGCGTCCCAGAACGTTCCCGGGGTGGCGGTGCTGGGGTCTTTCGGCTACCAGGCGCCGTGGCGGGCCTCCATGCTGGTCACCGGTGCCGGCACGCTCCTGGCCGCGCCGTTTGGTGGCCATGCCATCAACCTGGCCGCGCTCAGTGCCGCGCTGGCTGCCGGGGAGGAAGCAGGCGCAGACCGCGGCCGGCGCTGGGTGGCAGGCTTCGTGTCAGGACTGGCCTACCTGCTCCTGGGAGCCTTCTCCGCCGGGCTGGCCGCCCTGGTGGCTGCGGCTCCGCCGGGTGTCCTGGAGGCCGTCGCCGGACTTGCACTGCTGGGCACACTCGCAGGATCTGCCGCCTCGGCGTTGGCAGAGCCGGGCGAACGGACGGGGGCCGTGGTGACCTTCCTCGTGGCCGCGTCGGGGCTGAGTTTCCTGGGCATCGGAGCGGCGTTCTGGGCGCTCCTGGCAGGGCTCCTGGTCCGGGCGGTCCTCAAGGAGCGGGGCCGGCCGCAGGCCACATCCGTGGACTAGTTGCCGGCCGCCCGCTGTGTCCGGTGCTCCGCAGCCGGGTAGACGCCAAGAATCCACACCTCGGTGGTGAAGAAGTCGAGTTCCTCCATGGCCAGCCTGAGCGGCAGGTCTTCCGGATGGCCCTCCACATCGGCCATGAACATGGTGGCGGCAAACTCGTTGCCCACCATGTAGCTTTCAAGCCTGGTCATGTTCACGCCGTTCGTGGCGAAGCCGCCCAGGGCCTTGTACAGGGCGGAGGGGACGTTGCGAACACGGAACACGAAGCTGGTGACCGCGGGCCCGGGCAATGCTGCGCGGGCTGGCAGTTCCGTTTCCCGGGCCAGGACCACAAAGCGGGTGGTGTTGGAGGGATCGTCCTCCACCGCGGAGGCCAGAACCTCAAGGCCATAGAGCTCTGCAGCCAGTGGCGGCGCAAGGGACAGCTTGGTGGGATCGTTCCACTCGCGCACCTCGCGGGCCGAGCCCGCCGTATCGCCGGCGATTACAGGTTTAAGCCCGGCCTCGCGAATCAGCTTCCGGCACTGCCCCAGGGCATGGATGTGGCTGTGGACCTCGGTGGCGCCCTCGATGGTGCTGCCGGGGATGCCGAGAAGGTCGAAGTGAATGGGCAGAAAGAACTCCCCCACGATCTGCAGGCCCGAGTGTGGCAGCAGCAGGTGGATGTCGGCCACCCGGCCAGCGATGGAGTTCTCGATCGGGATCATGGCCAGATCGGTCTCACCGCTGGAAACCAGCTCGAAAGCGTCCTCGAAGCTGGCGCACGGGACGCTCTCCAGCCCGGGGAACATCTGCTTGCAGGCTATGTCTGAGTTGGCGCCGGGCTCACCCTGGAACGCAATTTTCTGGGCCATGCTCCGTATAATGTCACGCTCGGCGCCGCCTCACCCAAACGGGCCGTCTCGCCCAAACGCGGCTGCTCACCTCTTCGCGTAATCAGTGAACCCTTGCCAGTCGATCACCACGCAGGCTTCGTCGCCGACCGTCCAGGCGTCGTGTCCGGGCTGCATGATGGCGAAATCGCCGGGCCCGTACTCCATCTCCTCGCCATCATCCATGACCACCTTCATCCGCCCGGAGATGAAGTAGCCCATGTGGGCGGCTTGGCAACTGTCTGTCTTGGCGATCGGCTTCACGTGCTCTGACCACCGCCAGCCCGGCTCAAAGGTTGCCCGGCCGACGCCGCCGCCTTCCAGGTTTACTAGCTGGAGTTGGCCCTTGCCGTCTTCAAACGGCCGGGTCTCCTCGGGGGAGTCGAAATTCTTGCGGATTAGACCTGGCATCTTGACCTCCTGTTATGGATATTCCTGCTCCGGGAATGAAGCCGGGAATGCAGATGCTGCTGCCTGATATGCCACGTTCTAGGCCCGCCGGGCCGCCATGTCAAGGGACGGAATGCATCGGCCCAGGTGCGGGCGAGCCGCTCGATGTCCTCCCTGAATCCGCTGACCATGGCCTCGGTAACCGTGGCCTCCCGGGCGGCGGGATCAGGCAGCCCGATCGGGATCACGTAGTCAAACCGTCCGTGCCGCAGGAACGCGGTGTCCAGGGCCCGGATGAAGTTGGTGGCGCGGTCCTCTTCGAGGTTGGCGGCGGCTGCCCGATCAGGCGGTCGCCGGCCATGGCCACGACGGCCTGCTGCTCCGTGCAGGCGGAAAGGACCTCTGACAGGCTGTAGACGGCAGGCCGTGCCGGGTTCCGCGACTCCTGCCAGACCTCCACCAACTGGTCAAGGTCCTCCGGGTGGAACTCCCGCAGACGCCAGGGTTTCATGCGGTCTGCTCCGGATCCAGGTGCAGATGCAGAGCCAGGTGCGGGAACCGGCCCGGCGCGGCCATCAGTCGGTCTCCGGCCCGTTGCAGTAAAAGCAGTAGGCGGCGTCGTCACAGATGTCGTTCACTGCGGCGTCGTTGCCTGGATTCATACGGTAATCAGTAGCGGTGCTGGTCATGGCAGTCTCGTCTCTTCTGGGGTCCGTCTCCAAAATTATGAGCCGGAAGTCACATAAGATAAAGCGATCTTTTCCATGCATTACAGGTTAGAAAAACCATTGCTTTTTTGCCGGCAGCCAGCAGACGGACAGAGGGCTTTACGGAGCCTGCGCGCCTTGGTCAAGCAATAGCCGGAGGCTTCTCAGGGCAGCGAGGGCCCGGCGGCTCACCAAGGCGGGGGAAATGCCGAACTGCGTTGCCACCTCCGCCACCGTGAGCCGGCCGTAGTGCAGGGCCAGCAGGACGTCCCGTTGCTCCATGTCGAGCATCATCAGGGCCTCGCTGACGCGGGAGCCGGCAGGCTCGCTCTGGGCATTGACCATGCAGAAAGGCTGGCGCCGGGGCCTTCGAGTTTCCTGACGGCGCCCACCCCCAAACTGGGCGGCCCGCGCTACTGCAGACCCCCTACCGCAGGCCCCCTACTGGGCGCCGTCGAATCCGGCGAGGAGCCGCCGTGAGGCGGTCTGCATGTGTGAGCGCATGGTGGCGGTGACGGCAGCGGGATCATGGGCTGCCAATGCCGTGAAGATCTCGCGGTGTTCCTTAAGCGCCGCCGCCGCATGGCCTTCGTCGGTCAGGGCGCGGTCAACCCAGATGC
This sequence comes from Arthrobacter sp. 05T423, assembly GCF_056396245.1. NCBI lineage: Bacteria > Bacillati > Actinomycetota > Actinomycetes > Micrococcales > Micrococcaceae > Arthrobacter > Arthrobacter sp. 05T423. The sequence continues at coordinate 73,065 of NZ_JBFTLC010000019.1, read as the reverse complement.
GAAGCAGCGACCGGATGCTCTGCAGCAGTTCGTGCAGCACCTGGTTGCCCGAGCTGACCGCTATCTCGCGGTGGAACGCGCCGTTCGCCTCGACGAACACGGCCAGGTCTTCGAGGTTCTCTTCCATGGCCTGCAGGTTGGTGCGCATCCGGTCCAGAGCCGCGTCGTCGATGCGCTCGGCCGCCAGTTGCGCTGCCTCTACCTCGAGGCCGCTTCTGAGTTCCACCAGTTCGCGGGTGCGGGGAGCGCCCAGCATGAGCCCCCAGCTCAGGGTGCGGGGCAGCAGTTCCGAGATGCCGTCGCGCAGGCACGTTCCGGATCCCATCATCAAGGACGACTGGAAGAAGATTTTCGACGACTCCGAGCTCGACAGCGTCATCGCCAAGATGCTGAAGCTGGACGCCGTCAAGCGGTAAGCACTGTTTAACAGACCTTCAGCAGACAAACTGGTGGCCGTCCGCGCGGCCGGGCATCCGCCGTCGGAAATTCTTTTCCCCGGTGAACGCGCGGTCACCCGTGCGCGGGGCCATGTGACTTGAACGGCGGCCGGTTTTCGTGCACGGCACTAAGCCCCTGCGGCATGGGAAACAGTTGCTTCCGAAGACGCGGGGGCTTTATGCAAACGAATGGATTAGTGCACGAGTTTTCGCTTTATGTCGGGCCTGACCTCGTGTTTCTTCTCACGGGCGGTACCCTTGCGGCCCGCATCCGGACGTCAATAGCGTGGATCAGGACCCTTCGAACGAGCTAAGGACTTATATGCCCTCGCCAGCCGCCACGGATCCAAACCCCACCCACCCCGGCAGGAGCCGGATACCACTCCTGGGACACCTGGCATCGGGTGTCCGCTGGGACCTGCCGGCGTCCCTCGTGGTGTTCCTCGTTGCCGTTCCGCTGTCGCTCGGCATCGCTGCCGCGTCGGGTGCGCCGGTCATGGCCGGCCTGATTGCTGCGGCCGTCGGCGGCATCGTGGCCGGCAGCCTCGGCGGCTCGCCGCTGCAGGTCAGCGGGCCCGCCGCCGGCCTGACGGTCATCGTCGCCGGCCTCATCGAGCAGTTCGGCTGGCCCGTCACCTGCGCCATCACCGTGGCCGCCGGTGTCCTCCAGGTACTGCTGGGCATGGCCCGCGTGGGACGCGTGGCCCTCGCCATTGCCCCCGTCGTGGTGCACGCCATGCTTGCCGGGATCGGCATCATCATCGTCCTGCAGCAGCTGCACGTCATGCTCGGTGCCGAAGCCGGCGAAGCGGCATTGCAGAACATCCTGGCGCTCCTGGACAGCCTGGCTGCCGTCGACCCGCAGGCTGCGTTCCTGGGCGCCGTGGTGATCGCGCTGCTGGCCGGGTGGAAGCATATGCCGGCCGCCGTCCGCCGCGTGCCCGGCCCGCTGGTCGCCGTGGTGGCCGCGACGCTGCTGTCCCTCCCGTTCAATTCCGACGTCGACCGGATCACCTTTGATGGTTCACTACTGGACGCCCTTGCCCTCCCGCACCTGCCGCGGGGAGAGTGGACCGCCATCGCGGTGGGGGTCGTCACCATCGCCCTGGTGGCGAGCGTGGAGTCGCTGCTGTCCGCCGTTGCCGTGGACAAGATGCACCACGGCGAGCGTACGGACTTCAACCGGGAGCTCCTCGGGCAGGGCGCCGCCAACGTAACGTCCGGCATGCTGGGCGGCCTGCCAGTCACCGGCGTGATTGTCCGCAGTGCCACCAACGTCGAGGCCGGCGCGCGGACCCGCAAGTCCGCCGTCCTCCACGGCATCTGGGTTCTCGTCTTTTCGCTGCTGCTGGCGGGAGTCATCCAGCTGGTGCCGCAAGCCGTGCTGGCCGGGCTGCTCATCATGATCGGCATCCGCCTCATGAAGGTGGCCGATTTCCAGACGGCGCGGGTCACGGGTGACCTGGCCGTCTACGCTGCCACGCTGCTCACGGTAGTGTTCGTCAACCTGCTGGCCGGGGTGCTGATCGGGCTCGCCCTGGCCGTGCTGCTGGTCGTATGGCGCGTCGTCCGGGCCAGCATCCATGCGGAGCCCCTCGGCGGCGCACCCGAAGGCCGCTGGAGGGTGGTCATCGACGGCTCCTGCACGTTCCTGTCGCTGCCCCGCCTGAGCAAGGTGCTGGCTGCGGTGCCGCCGGCAGCCCACGTCACGGTGGAGCTCGACGTCGACTACCTCGACCACCCGGTCCACGACACCCTGGATGCCTGGCGCGTGCGGCACGTGAAGAACGGCGGCAGCGTCGAGATCGAGGAAAACGGCACCGCCACGCTCCACGCTGCCCAGGAGGGAACTCCAGCACGTGGCTCATCGCGTTCGGCGCTGCGCGGCGGCTTCGCACCGTGGCGGAGCTGGCAGCGGGACGGCACACCGTTGGCCGCGGAGGCAGCCGCGGGCGTCCCGGGCCCCGTGCGCTCGGTGCTCAACGGCGTGGACAACTACCACCGGCGCCACGCCCACCTGCTGCGCCCGCACGTCCAGGAGCTGTCCACCTTCCAGGATCCCGATACGCTGTTCATCACCTGCGCCGACTCCCGGCTGGTGCCGAACCTGATCACCAGCAGCGGCCCGGGGGACCTGTTCACGGTCCGGAACGTGGGCAACGTGGTGGGAAGCGACCGCCTCGAGCCGTCGGTCGAGGCATCCCTGAAGTTCGCACTCGACGAGCTGTCGGTCACGTCCGTGGTGGTCTGCGGCCACTCCGGCTGCGGAGCCATGACGGCGCTGCTTGCCGGACCGGCCGGGGCTCGGAAGGACGCAGCCCAGGGTCCCGACGGCGAGGCGGAACGTTGCCCCGTCGAGTCCTGGCTGGAGCACGGCCTGCCGAGCCTGGCGGCGTTCCAGGCCGGACATCCCGTCCAGGTCGCCGCGGAGCAGGCCGGGTACGGCGCGGTGGACCAGCTGGCCATGGTCAACGTTGCCGTCCAGCTGGAGCGGCTGCAGCAGCACGCCAGCATGCAGGGCGCCGTCCGGGACGGTGACCTTCACGTGACAGGTCTGTTCTATGACATCGCCACGGCCAGGGTCCTGCAGGTCACGGCCACCGGCATCAGCCACCTGGATCCACTCCCCCGGGCCGAGGAGCTGGCCCCGGCCTGACCGGGGCGCACATCTGAACGGGGTACGCAGCCCGGCGGTCAGCCAGTAGCAGGCCGCCGGGCTGCGTACCCCTGCGAGGACGCGGGTAGTGCGGGCGGCAAAGACGGGTAGCCGGCCCCCGTGACTTGCCGGTCCCGGCCCCGTTGAATGGTCTGACACGTAGCCGGGCGAGGTAGCGGTGCAAGTGACACTGCAAGGAAAAGCACAAGCAACGGAGGAGACCGCCATGGACGGAAGCAGGCGATGAGTTCCGGGCTGGCCTCAGCGGTGCAGTTCGCCGGGTCCCTGCCGGGGTCCATTCTGCTGATGCTGGCACAGGCTGTTGTTGTGGTGTGCGCCTGTTCCGACATGGTCCGCCTGCTCTCAGTGCCGCGCTCCCACCGGCGGTACCTGGCCAACACTGTCTTCCGCACCCTGGCCGCGCCGGCGATCCTGGCCACCGCGGTCAGGGCGCTGATCGATGCGGCCTCCGGAGTCTGGCCAAACGTCACTGCCGGAATGTTTGTGCTGGTGGTCCTGATTTACCGTTGGCGGACCGACACCGACGAGGACAGCTGGTGGAAGGGCAAGGGCAAGGCCCTGGGCCAGTGGTTCAGCAGGCGGACCGCCTTCGGGCTTCGGCCCGCCGCAGCCGCCGCCATGCGGGCGTCAGCCGGGAACGCGTCAGTCGTTGAAGAGTCCCGCCAGGTCCTCCGCCGTGAGCGCACCGCCGGAGAGCGCATCGCCTTCCATAACGTCAGCGAACAGTTGGGACTTCCTGGCCTTCAGCGCCATGACCTTCTCCTCGATGGTGTCCTTGGCCACCAGCCGGTAGACCATGACATTCCTGGCCTGGCCAATGCGGTGCGTGCGGTCCACCGCCTGCGCCTCTGACGCGGGGTTCCACCACGGATCGAGCAGGAACACGTAGTCGGCCTCGGTCAGGTTGAGGCCGAAGCCGCCGGCCTTGAGACTGATCAGGAACACGGGGGCGGCGCCGTTCTTGAACTCATTGACGACGTCGGTACGGTTCCGGGTGCCGCCGTCGAGATAGCAGAACTCGATGTTCTCCTCGGTGAGGCGCTCGCGGACCTTGCCCAGGAAGCCGGTGAACTGGCTGAAGATGAGGGCACGGTGGCCCTCGGCCACTAGGTCCTCCAGCTGCTCGAACAGGACGTCGAGCTTGCTGGACCGCACGCCGGAGAGCGACTCGTCCACCAGCGACGCGTCCAGGCTGAGCTGGCGCAGCAGCGTCAGCGACTGGAAGATGGTGAAACGGTTCTTGTTCACGTCCTCGATGAGGCCCAGGATCTTCTGCCGCTCGCGCTGCAGGTGGGTCTGGTAGACCTTCTGGTGCCGCGGGTTGAGCACCACCTCCAGGATCTGCTCCTGCTTGGGCGGCAGGTCCTTGATGACCTGCTCTTTGGTGCGGCGCATCATCAGCGGACGGACCCGACGGCGGAGCTTGTCCAGCTGCCCCCGGTCACCGTTCTTCTCCACCGGCTTCTGGTAGTACTCGGCGAACCGCGAGGGGCTCGCAAACAGCCCCGGCGCCACGATGGACGTCAGCGCCCAGAACTCCATGAGGTTGTTCTCCAGCGGGGTTCCGGTGATGGCCAGCTTGAAGGCTGCCGGCAGCTTCCGGGCGCACTGGTAGGCCTTGGACTGGTGGTTCTTGACGAACTGCGCCTCGTCCAGCACCAGCCCCGCCCAGCGCCGGCCCGCGTAGGACTCGTAGTCGATCCGGAACAGCGCGTAGGACGTGATGACGATGTCCGCCCCGGCCATGGCCTCGGCGGGATCGGCGCCGCTCTTGCCGAACGTCTCGCCGATGGCGCGGACCGTAAGTCCCGGTGCGAACCGGGCGGCCTCGGCCTCCCAGTTGCCCACGACGCTGGTGGGTGCCACCACCAAAAAGGGGGTGCCGCCGTCGTTCGCAGTTTTGGGGTCCGCAGCTGTGCCGTCCGCTTCCTTAGCGTCCGCCGAAGACGCGGCGTGTTCCTTGGCCGCGCACATCAGGGCCAGCGCCTGCACGGTCTTGCCCAGGCCCATGTCGTCGGCGAGCACGCCGCCGAGGCTGTGGCGGTACAGGAAGCTCAGCCAGTTGTAGCCCTCCAGCTGGTACGGGCGCAGCTCGGCGTTGAGGGCAGCCGGCAGCGGAAGGCCCTGGACGCCGTCCGTCAGCAGCCCGCCCACCGCCTCGCGCCAAGCGGCAGCCTGTTCGTCCACGATCCCCAGCTGGGCAAGCTCATCCCAGAGGCCGGCCTGGAAGCGGCTGATCTGCAGCGGAGCGTCCTTGTCGCCCGCGTTGTCCTGAAGGCTCCGGGCCTCGTCGATCAGGGCCCGCAGCTGGTGCAGCTCCGGAAGGTCGAGGGAGAAGTAGGCGCCGCTGGGCAGCAGCATGCGCGTCTGCCCGGCGGCGAGGGCGGAGAAGAGTGCGGCGAAGGACACTGGCTGGCCCTCGAGGGTGATGACGATGCCAAGGTCGAACCAGTCGCGCTGGTCAGTGGCCTTGGTGGAGATCGCCACCACCGGCGCCTCTTCGGCCTCCCGGTAGTCTGCAATGTCGCCGGAGGTGTCCACGTCCACGCCGGGGGTGTTCTTCAGCCGGGGGAGCACCTCCTCCGTGAAAGCCAGGGTGTCCAAGCCGCTCAGCTCAGCGGTGGCCGCGAGGCGCGGCGTGCCCCAGCCGCCGGTGGCTGACTCGCCGAGCCTGGGCACCACGTCCCACGGCTGGCCTACAGCCTCAAGGATGCGGGCCTCGGCCGGATCGTCACGGTAGCCGTGGTCGCCGGGGTGGCGCCAGAGCGGCTGTGCCGTGACGATGGTGCCGGACTTGTAATGCCACTCCCAGTGCAGGCGCACGCGGTGGTCGGTGCCGTAGTTGGCCAGCAGTGAGAGCGTCGGGATGGCGAGCTCGGGCAGCTCGACGGACTCGTCCGACGCCGTCACCCGTGCCGTCTGCTTGAGCTTGGGGTAGAAGCCGGTGAGGAAGCGGCCTTCATCCCGTGCCGGGATATGCAGCGTGCTGCCCGCCGTGACGAAGGCGAGCAGTTCCTCGCTCAGTCCGTTCTCGAGCGGGGCGAGGGTGATGGTCTCGTCCGCGGCGACCCCCGGCAGTGCGTCCCCGCTGGAGGTGAGGAATATGCCGTGCGCCGGGCGTCCGATGGTGCCCACCGACGCCGGATCAACCTCTGTACCGTCAACCGTGATGGTGGACGCGAGCTCCAGGCCCCCGTCCCGGGCGCCGCTTCCGTAGCGGCCCAGGTTCAGGCCGACCGACGCGGGCTCCGCCGCCACCTTCACGGGTTCCTGGCCGCGGCTGTGCACCAGCGCAACGCCGATCTGGCGGGCCTCCTCCAGCAGGCCCCACAAATTCTTGCCGGCAAAGGTGTTGAGCCCGAGCCACAGCGACGACGACGAGTAGGTCCGGTTCGCGCTGGCGGTGTGCGCGGCGAGGAAGGTCTGCATCCACTCCACATGGGCCTGGTTGCACACGCGCTTGAAATTCAGGTAGCTCAGCGTGTTCCACGAGATGTCGCCGCGGATCCATTTACCCTTGGCGCCCATGATCACCGGGCGGGCCTTGAGCTGGCGGACGCTGCGGAGCGGATCCCGGCGGCCCGTGTAGGAGAAGTGCGGGGCCGGTTCCTCCACTTCGAACTGCAGGGCCAGGGGAGTGCCGCCGCTCTGCTGGGCAGGGCCCGCCTGCGAAATCAGGGGGCTGAGCGCCCGCTCCCAGTCCGAAAGCGCCGGCACCGACTGTTCGCGGGACACCCGCGAGACGTCGGCAGGGGACAGGAGTTGCACCCTGACGGCCGGGTTGTCTTCGGCAGCGAACAGGAGCGCTGCCACGTGCTTGCAGTCCTTGCGGACGGGGCAGCTGCAGACGCCCACGGTGCAGCTCCAGCCACCGCCCTTGCGGACCAGCTTGGCCGTGGTGGAATACGGCACCTCGGCACCGCCCCGGACCTTTCCGAGCATGAGGCCGGTGGCGGCGTCGAACGAGATTCCGGAGACGCGGCCGCCCATGGCATAGGCCAGCCCGGCCGCGAGGGAGCGGTCGTTGATCGCGGGGGTCTGGATTGCCAGTGCCGCACTGTCGTCCGGTTGGGAAGGCATGGGTGCGCGCTACTTTCGGCAGGTCGAAAATCTGCAGGTTATCTGATCCATCTTAGTCGGGCGGGAGGGGCCCTCAAATTTGCCGCCGCCCGCCGTCCGGCTCTCCGGTTACCGCGGCGCAAACTTCGCCTGACGTTCACTTCGCCCTAAACCTGCGGGCGCTGGCAGCGCGTACGTTGAGAAAGTCCTGAGCACCACCGGCTTCTGCAGTGAGGATTTCCCATGACTTCCAGCGAATACCCCGTTGTCCTGACCGTCGAAGGCGCCGCGGGCGGCCACAGCGGCAGCGATGCAGAGACAGTTGATTCCAACGTCGCAGTGGTGAACACCATGTACCAGGAGCTGCTCGGCTCGGGGGAGATTGCCCCCAACGCCCTGCGCAGCTACTTCGTGGACTTCTACCTGACGCAGTCCCTCGGCGGCGGCTTTGCACAGTACGTCTTCACCGCCCCGGACCGTGAGGAGCTCGACGCCTACATCCGCGAGGGTCTGGAAGGCATGGGCGCCGCCGGGAACGTCGACCTCTTCGGCCGCACCGTGGAGGCATTCGACGCCCTGTCCGAGGAAGAAACGGACACCTACCTGGACGGCGTGGCCGACGACGAGGAGGGCGGCGAGCTCCCGGAACGCGTGCAGGCCATGGAGGACCTCGACGCCGAATTCGAATCGCTCCTCGAAACGGAGGACATCGTGGCCCTCAACGCGGCGTGGCTGCGGGGACAGGAGGGCCTGCTGGTCCTGAACGGTGACGAGCTCACCGCCCACATCGCCAAACGGGTGGCTGCCCTGCCCGACCTCGACGCGCGGCGCGCCGAAGCCGAAGAAGAGGCGCTGGAAAACGCGCCGGAATTCGAGGTCATCATCCGCGAGCTGTGCGACATCGCCGGGTACGGGCTGCGGAAAATCACCATGGGCGATCCGAACTACGACCACAACGGCGAGACGGTGCTCGCGTGGCGTTTCAGCACCGACCACGGCGACTTCCTGATGATCGAGGACGACGACGAGGCCTTCATGCTCAACCCGGACACCAAGGAAATCGTGGCCGCTGTCGAGTTCGAAGAACTGGACGGAGACCTGGATGAGGACCTCGTAGAGGCATAGCGCGGCGCGGGCGGGCCGGTGTTTTCCGGCGCCGGCGTGCCCCCCCCCCCCCCCGCGTCGGCCTTGCTGTGGGGTCGCCTTGCTTTTGGTCAAAGGTTTCCGCAGGGTGGCGTCCAGATACTGGCATCCTCTTCAGATCATGGACCTGAAGAGGATCACCCCGCTGGGTCTCAGCCGGGTGAAGTCTGGGCCTTTGAGGGGAGCTTTCCATGAAATCTGCAAGAAATCGTCAACGCGTGGCGGCCGGAATTACCGCCGGTGCGCTCGCAGTCCTGGCCGTTCAGGCAGGGGCAGTGCCGGTCTCCGCTGCTATCAATACTTCGCCGGCAGCGCCGCATTCCATTTTTGTCTTTCCCGTCAGGGACTTCGTGTCGGCCTCCGGCTATGCCAAGACCGATGTTGCCACCATCCAAGTGATTCGAGGCGGCGCCGTGGTAGGCACCTCCGACCCCATCACTCCCCAGGATGACCCCGCCACCCCCGGTGTCTTTGACGGCCTCGTGGAGGTCAACCACCCTGGCGGAGGCTGCTGGAACGGCGTCACGCCGGACATCCGCCCGGGCGACGTCGTCCAGGTGCTGACCGCGCCGGGTGCCGGGGACCAGACGACCACGGCCAATGTCACAGTCACGCAGCCGGCCACCAAGACCGGACCGGGGACCGTGGTGATGAAAGGAACGGCGGTTGCCCCAGGCGGCGGCCAGTATCCAATTGATCAGCTTGAGGCACGGATCGTGGCCAAGAATCAGTCATTCGTCCTCGGCGGCAAAAGGACACTCCGTGCCGGTCTTGGCAGGGAGGGCAGCATTTCCTACGACGGTCCCGGGCTCACCACCTGGACCGCGACGTGGACCGGGCTGACCGGCGTCAACCCGGCGGACGGTCTTTCGGACGCTGACAGGGCCACCTCGGCCGTCAACAGCGAAAGCCGCGGAATGTGGCTTGGAGTCGTTCCCGCAGCTGCCAGTGAAAACACGACCTTTGAATTTGCCCAGATCGGCGGCCCGACGGCACCGTGCACGGCGCCCCTTGCCAAGGGACCCAGTACGCCTGACCTGACGGCCGCGAGCGACACCGGCAGCTTCAACACGGACAACATCACGCGCAACACCACCCCCAGCTTCACGGGTGCCGTCGCCCTGCCCGATGCCGCGAGCGTGAACCTCTACGTTGACGGCGTGGCCAGCGGATCGGCGTCGGTGGCCGCGGACGGCACCTATGCGGTCACTTCCAGCAGTGCGCTGGCCAATGGACGCCACACTGTGACAGCCGGCGAGGTCAGCCCCGCAGGAACCGAAACACTGTCCACCGGATCCCTGGCTTTCACGGTGGACACCGTGGGGCCCTCAGTTACAGCCAAGGCGCCGGGCGTTACCTCGTTCATGGTTAGCCAGACGTCCAATGTCACGGCGACCTTCAGTGAGCCGATTGCGGGCCTTGGGACGGCTTCCTTCACCCTGAAGAACCCGGCGGGAGCGGTCATCGCCGCTCCGGTGACGTGGAACGCAACCACCAGGGTTGCCACCCTGAACCCGAATGCAACCCTCGCGGCGGACCAGAAGCACACGGCAACGCTGACGGCGGGCATCACGGACATCGCCGGCAACCCGATCGCCGCAAACTCCTGGGCGTTCACCACGGGACCGCGGCCGACGGTTGTTGGCCGGACACCCGCGGCCGGTGCCACCCGGATCAGCCGGACAGCCAATGTGACAGCCACAACCAGTGAGAGGGTCACAGGGGTTACCACCGGCACATTTGCCCTGCGGAAGGCCGGTACGACAGCGGTGATACCGGCTGTTGTCAGCTACAACGCCACCACCCGGGTGGCAACACTGAACCCCAGCGTGACCCTGGCTGCCAACACGACGTACACCGCCGTCGTCTCCACCAGCATCCGGGACCTTGCCGGGAACTCGCTGCTGAACACCTCCTGGAGCTTCACGACCGGCCCGTAAGGAGCCGCTGCCACGAGCCGCAGCACTCCGGCCCGGTGCCGCCCGAAAGGGCAGCGCCGGGCCGGAGCCATGTCCGGGCAGCGAAAGGCGGGGCAAAGAGTGACGATTGACACATGCAAAACGTTTTGTGTATTCTCGTTCCCACCGAATCAAAACGTTTTGCAAAGGAAGTCGATGACGACGCGAGTAGGGATACGCGAGGTGGCCAAGGCCGCCGGGGTTTCAGTGACCACCGTGTCGCACGCCCTCAACGACGCCACCAGCTCCCGGGTCAAAGCGGAAACCCAGCAACACGTCCGGGACGTGGCCAGGAACCTTGGCTACGCTCCCAACCGGCTCGCCAGCGGGCTGCGTAACCAGCGCTCCCAAATCCTGGGCCTGGTCAGTGACGAGATCACCACCACACCGTTCGCCGGGGCGATGATCCGCGGCGCACAGGACGCGGCTTACGAACGGGGCTACGTGGTCATGGTGGTGAACTCGGGCCTGGACAGCGAGCTCGAACACCGCGAAATCACCATGCTTCAGCAGCACCAAGTGGACGGCGTGGTGTACGCCCGGCTGTACCACCAGGGCGTGGAGCTGCCGCCAGCGCTGGCCGGGATCCCCACCGTGCTGCTGGACGCCGTCACCGGGGACCCCGGGGTGTCGTCCATCGTCCCGGACGAGGTCGACGCCGCCGAAACCGCCGTTGAGGCACTCATCAGGGCCGGCCACAAGCGGATCGGAATGATCAACAACGTGGACGACATTCCCGCAACGCACGGCCGGCTGGAAGGATTCCATAACGCCCTGCGCCGCCACAGCATCCAGTACAATCCGGGCCACCTCGTCATCGCCGAGCCGGAAACCGCCGGCGGCCGTGAAGCCGCGCTCGCTCTCCTCAGCCGGCAGGACAGGCCCACCGCACTGTTCTGCTTCAGCGACAGGATGGCCATGGGCGCGTACCAGGCGGCCACAGCGCTGGGACTGAACATCCCGGACGAGGTCTCGATCGTCGGCATCGATAATCTGGAGCTCATCGCGGGCTCGCTGTGGCCGGGGTTGACCACCGTGGCCCTGCCGCACTACGACATGGGCCGATGGGCGGTCAACCGTGTCCTTGACGATATTGAGAACCCGGGCACGCCGCCGGAACAGGTGCGGCTCGCCTGTCCCCTGATCGAACGGGGTTCCGTGGGACCGCCCAGGAACTGACCGCAGTCCACAACCATCCCACCCGGTGCCCGCATGGCAAGGGACGCAGCCGTTGCAGCGGCCGCGCCCCTCGAGGACCCCGGGCCAATCATCCACGCGCAAAATCAGCAGAAAGACTGGACGTTTATGAACAAGCGATTCACACGGATCCTGGCCACCAGCATAGCGGCGGCTGCGCTCATGGGCAGCCTTGCTGCCTGCGGCAAGGGCAGCGCGTCCGCCACGTCCGAGGGCGGCAACGAGATCACCATGTGGACCCACAATGCCGGCAACCCTGACGAACTCGCCGCCATCAAGGCGATCGTTGACTCCTACAACAAGAGCGGCGCGGCGAAGGCCCAGATCAAGGTGCAGGCATTCCCGCAGGAGTCCTACAACGACTCGGTGGTCTCGGCCGCCGCTGCGGGGAAGCTGCCGTGCATAGTGGACATCGACGGGCCCAATGTGCCCAACTGGGCGTGGGCCAAGTACCTGACCCCGCTGAAGCTTTCGGCCGATCTGTCCAAGAACCTCCCCAGCACCGTGGCCAAGTGGGAGGGAGAGACGTACGCTGTGGGCTACTACGATGTCGCCCTCGCCATGCTGGCGCGCGCCTCGGACCTGAAGGCAGCCGGCGTCCGCGCGGCCACGGTTGAGAAGCCATGGACCAAGGACGAATTCCAGGACGCCCTGACCAAGCTCAAGGCCCTGGGCAAGTGGCAGTACCCGCTCGACATGGGGACTGCCGGCACCGGTGAGTGGCTGCCCTACGCCTACTCGCCGCTGCTCCAGTCCTTCGGCGGAGACCTCGTCAACCGCGACGGCTTCCAGTCGGCGGACGGTGCCCTCAACGGAGACAAGGCCGTCGAGTGGGCCGCCTGGTTCCGCGGACTCGCCGATCAGGGCTTCATGGCCAAAAAGAGCGGCAAGGACTCCACCCAGGACTTCCTGAACAACAAGAGCGGCGTCGTTTACACCGGCTCCTGGGCCGCGGACAAGGCACGCAAGGCACTCGGCAAGGACCTGGCGGTCATGCCCTCCGTGGACCTCGGCAACGGCCCGAAGATCGGCGGCGCCTCGTGGCAGTGGGGCGTGACCAGCGGCTGCAAGAACTCCGAAGCCGCGATGGACTACCTCTCCTACTCGCTGAAGCCGGAAAACATCGCCGCGGTGGCCAAGGCCACCGGAACCATTCCGGCCACCGATGAGGCCGCAGCCCTGATCCCCGCCTTCGCCGAGGGCGGCGAAAACCGGATCTTCATGGATCTTTCCCGCCAGCAGGCGGTCATGCGCCCCGAAACGCCGGCGTATCCGTTCATCGCCACGGAGTACGGCAAGGCCGTCCAGGACATCCTGGCCGGCGCGGACTCCAAGACTGTCCTGGACAAGGCCGTCAAGGCGATCGACGCCAACATCAAGTCCAACGGCGGCTACAAAAACTAGCCAGCCGCCGGACGGGAGGACGACGGCGGGCGGCAACTGCCGCCGTCGTCCGCCAACCGGCACCGACTGTCAACGGAGACCCCCATGACAACCACCCAGCTTCCCTCCCGCCGCCACGCCGCTCCGGCGTCCGGCGGAACCCCCACCGCGGCAGCCCGCCGCAAACGTCCGGGCCGCCTGCGCGAGCAGCTCAGCGGCTGGGGGATGATTGCGCCGGCAGCAGTCCTCCTGCTCGCCTTCGTGTTCCTGCCGGCGATCCTCGGCTTCGGGCTGGCCTTCACGAACGCCCGCCTCATCTCCCCGCGGCCGGTGGAGTTCGTAGGGATGGATAACTTCGCCCGGCTCTTCACCGACCCCACATTCTGGCGGGCGCTCCTGAACGTCAGCTACTTCGCCGTGGTGGTGGTGCCTGTGCAGTCCGGCCTCGCCCTGGCCATGGCGCTGCTGATCAACAGGAAGTTCCGCGGCGTGAACTTCTTCCGCACTGTCTACTTCCTGCCCGTGGTCACGTCCATGGTGGTGGTGTCGCTGCTCTGGCTCTTCATGTACCGCAAGGACGGCCTGATCAACGAGCTGCTGTCCACCTTCAGCTTCGGCCTCATCCAGGGCGCGGACTGGCTGAACGACCCCGCCACCGCCATGCCGGCCATCATTGCGCTGTCCATTTGGCAGGCCGCGGGCTTCCACATGATCATCTGGCTGGCCGGTCTGCAGAGCATCTCCGGGGAGCTGTACGAGGCCGCGCAGCTGGACGGGGCAAGCCGCTGGCACCAGTTCCGGTATGTCACTTGGCCGGGCCTGAAGCACACCCGCACCCTCGTCCTAGTGACCATCACCATCCAGGCACTCGGGCTCTTCGACCAGGTGAGCGTCATGACGCAGGGCGGCCCCCTCGACTCCACGACCACCATCATCTACGAGGCAGTCCGCTCCGGCTTCAAGCAGCAGGAGACCTCCTACGCCTCGGCCATCTCGCTCGTATTCTTCGTGCTCGTGCTGCTGATCTCTGCAGTGCAGCGCTACCTGACCCGAGAGAAGGACTGACGTGAAAAACGTGCTTCGCCTCAATTCGATCGGCGCCATGGCCGTGCGCATCCTGTTTGCCGTCGTCGCCGCCTTCCCGATCGTGTTCATGCTCGTGTCCTCCCTCAAGCCGGACCAGCAGATCTTCGGTGACATGTCCTCCGTGGCGGCGTTCCTGCCCATCGGCAACATCTCGCTGGACAACTACACCGCCGTCTTCGACCGGGTGCCGGCCGCGCGCTTCCTCATCAACTCCGTCGGTATCTCCGCCGTGACAGTGGTGCTGGGAATCTTCGTGAACAGCCTGTGCGCCTTCGCGCTGTCCCGCATGCAGGTCCGCGGGAAACGTGTGGTGTTCACGGCGATCCTGGCAACCCTCATCGTTCCGTTCCAGACTCTGGCGCTGCCGCTGGTGTGGTGGGTGAACCAGCTGCCGTACTTCGAACTCAACGGTTTCAGCCTGGAGATCTCCAAGGGCTGGCTGGACACCTACCAGGTGCAGATCATCCCGTTCATCGCCAACGCGTTCTCCATCTACCTGTACCACCAGTACTTCGAGTCCATTCCCAAGGAACTGGACGAGGCAGCGCGGATCGACGGCGCCGGCTGGTTCAAAATCTACCGCCAGGTGGTCATGCCGCTCGCCGGTCCCGCCACCGCCACCGTGGCCATCCTGACGTTCCTGCCCGCCTGGAACTCCTATCTGTGGCCGCTCATGGTGGTCCAGTCCGAGGAGCTACGCCCGGTGATGATCGGCATCCAGTATTTCTTCCAGCTGAACGTCTCATGGGGTGAGGTCATGGCCTACGCCTCGCTGATCACGCTTCCCGTGGTGGTGCTGTTCATCGCATTCCAGCGCTCCTTCATCAACAGCATCGCCTCCAGCGGTGTCAAAGGCTGACCCGGCCCCCTTCCTAGTTCGAAAGCGAACCATGACTTCCCTCAATGCAACGCCTGCGCTCGACTGCCGCTACCGGCCCAGATGGCACTACGCCGCCGAGCGCAACTGGCTCAACGACCCCAACGGGCTGGTGTACTCCAACGGGGTGTATCACCTCTTCTACCAGCACAACCCGTACGGTGCCGTGTGGGGCAACATGTCCTGGGGCCACGCCACCTCGGCGGACCTGCTGAACTGGGACGAGCAGCCCGTGGCCATCCCGTGCGATGAGAATGAGGCGATCTTCTCCGGATCAGCAGTTGTGGACGCGCTGAACACAAGCGGCTTCGGCATCGGGGGAGCGCCCCCGCTGGTGGCGGTCTACACCAGTGCCTACTCCCCGGCGTCGCCGCTTGCCGGGCGGCAGGCGCAGTCCCTCGCCTACAGCACCGACGACGGCGCCACGTGGACCAAGTATGCGGGGAACCCGGTGCTGGACCGGGCGTCCGCCGAGTTCCGCGACCCCAAGGTCTTCTGGTACGACGGCGACGCCGGAAGCTACTGGGTGATGGCCGCCGTCGAGGCTGTCCGGCATGAGGTGGTGCTCTACAAGTCCGCTGACCTGAAGTCGTGGGAGTATCTGAGCACCTTCGGCCCGGCCAACGCGACGGGCGGCGTCTGGGAATGCCCGGACCTGTTCGAACTGCCCGTGGACGGCGATGCCGGGAACACCAGGTGGGTCCTCGTGGTGAACCTGAGCCCGGGCGGGATCGCCGGCGGCTCGGGGGGCCAGTATTTCCTGGGAACGTTCGACGGCGTGACGTTCCGTTCCGAAACCACTGTCACCGAGGGCAGGCAAACGGACGACAGCCGGATGCCGGACTACGGCTGGCTGGACTGGGGCCGGGACTACTACGCGGCCGTTTCGTTCAGCAACGCCCCCGGCGGGCGCCGGCTCATGGTCGGCTGGATGAACAACTGGCAGTACGCGGCCAGCACCCCGTCGCAGGGGTGGCGCAGTGCCATGTCCCTGGTGCGCGAGGTCCGGCTGGAGACCCGCGACGGACGCCCTGTGCTCGTTCAGGCGGCCGTGGACCCGTTCGCGGCTTCTGCGACGGAGCTGTTCGCCGCCGGCCCGGCCCAGCTGGCGGACGGCGTGCAGTGGCTGCCCTCGGAGGCATACGGCGATGTGCTGCGCATCGATGTCGAGTTCGAGCCGGCTTCTGCAGGCAAGGTGGGCCTGGTGCTGCGCGCCGGCGAGGCCAACGGGGTGCAGGAGCGGACGGTGCTGGCCTACTCCGCCGTTTCCGGGGAGTCCTTGTCCGGGGAACTCACCCTGGACCGCACCAGCTCCGGAGACGTCGGGTTCCACGCCGGCTTCCCGTCAGTGGAGCGGGCGCCTGTTTCCCTGGACGGTTCCGGCCGGCTGCGGCTCACGATCTTTGTGGACCGCTGCTCTGTGGAGGTCTTTGCCCAGGACGGGCTGGTGACCCTCACGGACCAGATCTTCCCCGCGGAGTCCAGCACCGCCGTCGGACTGCTGGCAGAAGGCGGCGGCGCCACTCTGGTGAGCCTCAGCGTCACCGGATAGCTCCCGCAAATTAAAGCAACGCGGGGTCACTTACAGCCCAATAACCAGTGCGGAATGGGCCGTAGGTGACCCCACGTTGCTACGTAGTCGCCCGGACGGGCTGCGGCCCACGCCAGGAGGGTGTTGGCGATGGGCCGCAGGTTCGGGTGGCGCCGGCGTTACTTCATCATGGTCCCGTCAGGTCCCACGAGGTACCAGACGTTGCCGACGCCCTGACCGGTGACGTCGCCGGGGGCCTTGTCCTTCTGCCACAGGTAGACGGGCATGCCGTTGACCGTGACCTGCTTCTTGCCGTCGGCGGTAGCAATGGTGCCCACCGTCCCCGTCACACCCTCGACCTTGGGGGTGTCCGAGGCAGCGATCACCGGAGGCCACTTCACGAGGCAGTCACCCGTGCAGTTGCTCTTGCCTGAGTCCTTGACGTCCTTCGTGAAGTAGTAGACGCTCATGCCTTTGCCGTCCACCACGATGTTGCCTTTGCTGGACGACGCGGTCTTGAGGTCCACCGTGGCACTGTCGCTGGCACCCGTTGTCGCGGTCGCCGCTGGCGACTCGCTGGCCGGGGCCGCCGCCGTAGTGGTGGTGGTTGTGCTGGATCCGCCGCCACATGCCGTCAGTGAGGCGGCAAGGGCCATAACTGCAAGGCCAACGCTCAGTTGCTTCTTCATGTGCTGCTCCTTGGCTAGGGCCGGCAGACTAAGAGACCGGCGCTATCTGGAATGACGCACAAAGGTGAAGAATGGTTCAAAGGATTTGCGGTTCGCCGGAATTGAACCAATTGCCGGCTGCCGACGTCGTATGTGCCAGGAAGACCGGCCCGCTCGGAACGGTCTCATAGGGTCATTGCAGGGAGGCCGAAGGTGCCGCTGGATGAGGATTTGGTTGCAGCGATTTACCGCGAGCACGGAACGGCGCTCCGCCGGTTTGTACTCAGTGCGTCCCGCGACCCGCACCTTGCCGACGACATCGTCCAGGAAACGGTGCTTCGTGTCTGGCAACAAGCCCCCAAGGTCACGGGCAGCATGCGCAGCTACCTTTTCCGGACTGCCCGCAACATCATGATCGACAACTACCGGAAGGCCCAGCGCCGGCCGCTGGAAGCCGAGGACCGTGACATCGCGGATCCGGAGGAGGCCACCGGACGGGTCGATGACCTCTTAAACAAGGTGCTGATGGAGGAGGCGCTGCTCCGGCTGAGCACCGAGCACCGCGATGTCCTGGTGGCGCTGCACTACAGGCGGTTCACGGTGGGCGAGGCCGCAGTCCAGTTGAACATTCCGAGCGGAACGGTGAAATCCAGGGCTTTCTACGCGGTGAAGGCCCTGCGGACAGTACTTGATGAAATGGGTGTGGAACGGTGAACGGCAAGGAAACCCATGAGCTCCTGGGGGCATACCTGCTGGGAGGACTCGACGACGCGGACAGGCTGCGTTTTGAAGAGCACCTCAAGCACTGCGGCACGTGCCGCAGTGAACTGTCGGACCTGGAATCCCTGCCGGGCCTGCTGGATGCCCTGCCGGTCCCCGACGCCGTGGCGCTCGCGGTCCCGGCCCGCCGGCCGGGATCAGACGCCCCTGCTGAGGTGGCCCCCGTCCCGAAGCCGGTGCTCGACGAACTGGCGGCCCGCCGTCGTAATTCCCGACGCCGGCTGACGGCCCTCGTGGGCGTGGTGGCTGCCGCCGGCCTCGCCCTGGGATTTGCGGCGGCGCCGCTCTTCGATCCCGGGGACAAACCCGATGCCAGCTATTCCGTCAGAGCCGGCTCCGGCATGCAGGTCACGGTGGGAATGGTCAAGAAAACATGGGGCACCGAACTGGCCTTCGACGGGCGGAGCCTACCCCAGAACGGCCGGCTTTCACTGTGGGTGAAGGACCGCGCCGGAGTCGAG
The DNA here is from genome assembly GCF_056396245.1 of Arthrobacter sp. 05T423. Lineage (NCBI taxonomy): Bacteria > Bacillati > Actinomycetota > Actinomycetes > Micrococcales > Micrococcaceae > Arthrobacter > Arthrobacter sp. 05T423. Next base: position 54,808 of record NZ_JBFTLC010000019.1, on the reverse strand, counting down.
GACAGGGCGTGTGCGTGGACGGCGACACCGAGCGGAAGGGCGAGGGTCACCAGCGCGACGCCGCTGCAGTACACGAGCATCGCGAGCGTCGAAGTGCGCAATGACCGGCAGCAGACCATTGCCGTCATTGCCGTGCCGGGCACCTGACCCGTTCTGAGGCCTGACCCGTCCCGACCGACTCACATCCTGGCGAGCCGCGCCCGCACCACCGTGAAGACCCCGTAGCAGATGAGCCCTGCGCCCACCGCGGCCAGCACGTACACACCGTAAGGCTGTTCCCGCAGGGCGCGGAGCCCGCCGTCGAGACCTGTCGACTGCTCGGGGTGGGCGGTGACTGTTGCGATGACCACCAGGAGACCCGTCACAAAGAGGGCAACGCCCTTGGCCACATAGCCCGCCATGCCCAGGCCGGTAATCGCTTTACGGGCACCGGGGGACGACGGAAGGTTGATGTGCTTCTCAAAGGACTTTTTGAACCCGCGGACCGCGTAGATGATGCCGACGACGGCTACGGCCGCACCGATCAGCACCAAAAGGAGCACACCGCCCGGCGCTTTCATGAGTTTGACCGTGAAGTCGCTGGTTGATTCCCGGTTGTCCTGGCCGGCGCCGCGCGCGAAGGCGGCCAGCGTGAATGCCAGTCCGGCATAGACGACGGCCTGCGCCCCGGCCTGCAGCTTCTTGCCGGCCTTGTGCTTTGTGGGCAGCCGCTCGAAGTCGAAAATGGCGTCACCGGCCTGCCACAGGGCCAGGGCCACGCATCCGGCGAAACTGCACCACAGGAGGGCCGGGCCGGCGGGCTGGCTGGCCAGTTCGGCGACGGCGCCGCTCACATCCGCGCGGCCGCCGCGGCCCCGGGCGAGTCCGAAGGCGATGATGCCGACCAGGATGTGGAGCACGCCACTTACGGCAAATCCCCCGCGTGCCAGCATTTCAAGGGGCTTGGAGTTGGTGACGTTCTCGGCTTGGTCGGCTGCGGTTTTCAGTTCTCTTTTGATGATCGCTCCTCCGCGCCAGCACACCCCGTGCAGCTGCTGTGGCACACCGCCACACGCTTATCGTGCCACGGCCGGCCGCCGGGGAACAGAGGCCCCGGGCGGGACTATATCCGGCGGTCCGGTGCCCCTGGACGCGGCGGTCCGACGCGGCTAGTTCCGTCGGTAGCAGAGATCGAAAATCATCCGCCCGGCTTCGTGGGCCTTGTTTTCAAAGCTGGTGCGGATGCGGCCTTCGAAGCGCGGAGCCCAGCCGCCCCGTTCGTCGATGCCCTCGTTGGGTCCGGTGTGCTCGGTGCTCACGGGCGCCCGCCCTTCCTTCACCGGGGCGCCGCCCACCAGCGATTCGACGCCGGTCTGCCACACGTGGGTGAGCGGACTCTCGGGGCCGCTGCGCTGGCCGTCGTGCAGGTTCTCGAAGTCTCGGGACCCGGCGAGGACATCGCGGACGTGCACAGCGTAATTGGACCAGTCCGTGGCGATCCGCCACAGGCCGCCCGGCTTCAGCGCCCTGGCGGCGAGCTCGGCGAATTCCGGCTGGATCAGCCGGCGCTTGTGGTGCCTGGACTTGTGCCAGGGGTCGGGGAAGAAAACCCACAGCTCGCTGACCGAGCCGGGCGGCAGCATGGTTGACAGGACCTCCGGAGCGTTCGCTTCCACGACCCGCACGTTGGTCAAGCCACGGCTGTTGATCTTGATCATGGTGTTGGCCAGGCCGGGGGTGTAGACCTCCACGGCGAGGAAGTCCTTGTCCGGGTTTTCCTCTGCGGCGTGGCAGACGGCATCTCCCAAACCTGAGCCGATCTCGACGATCAACGGTGCGTTGCGCCCGAACTCGGCTTCGGCATCAAATGTGTAGTCGGGATGGACCGAGGTGTTGGCCACGTGGCGTGGCACGTCGATGGCCCAGCGGCCGGAGTGCTCCTCCCAGGCCGCCTGGCGGCGCCCTTGCAGGCGGGTTCCGCGGCGAACGAAGCTGACCGGCCGTCCGCCGTAGGTTCCGTAGGAGGCCTGGCTTCCCGGCGTGACGGGCCGGGGCTGGTTCGGATTTTCCGGCGGCTGCGGGGATTCGGGAGATTCGCTCATCCCTTCCAGAGTAGTGGAGCCGGTGAGGGGCACGCTTTCGGACCAAGCTCCACAGGCCGCTGAACCATCGAAATGGCCGCATCGGCCTGTTGTTCGCTAGAAGCCTTGCTGGAGCGTCGGCAGAAGCACAATGATGGCCACTAAACTTCCCGCTACGAGCCCCGCAACGCCAGTCCTGAAGTCCTTGGAACCGCGGGGCGCTCCGCGCACGGCAACAAGGCCAAAAATTAGGGAGAGTAACGTGAATAACACCGGCGCGCCAAAGAAGACAGTGCTTGCGACCCATTCTCTGCCGCTTCTGCCGTGGTCAGGGCGCGTGAACAACGAGACGAACGTCGCCGGCACGGACGTCACCATCATGCTGGGCACGACCGCCGCGGCACACGTGAGACTGGCCACACCCATGCCGGAATTGCTCGGACGCTGGTCGCCATGACCGCACTCCGGTGGCGGGACGCCGGGCTCTGGTGCCTGCGGAAAGCTCAACGGTTCCCCTCCTGGATTCGGCCGGGATGGCTTTTTGGATAGCTAAGTGCCGACCAGATTATGGCTCCGCGGGCACCCGGAGTACCGTGCTTGACCCGTATGTGGATAACCACCGGGTGCAGGTTTCTTGGCACGATCGAGCCCTGGCCCGCTCGGCACCCTGCAAGAATGGGCGGGTGACCGACGCCCAGAACTCACGCAAAGAGGACGCCCGGCCGCCGCGTCCCGCCATCAATGCGGACACCCTCGTTGACGCAGAGGCCGACGACGTTCCCGCTGCCGAACCCACGCAGGTGACGAGTCGCCGGACCCTGGCCTATCTGGGCCTGTGCCTGGTGTTGATCGGGCTGAACCTGCGGACAGTGTTCTCCAGTTTTTCGGCGGTCCTTCCCGAGGTGACCTCAGACGCCGGCCTGCCCGGCTGGGCAGTGGTGGTGCTGACCACCGTCCCGGTCACCCTGCTCGGCGTCTTTGCACCGCTGGCTCCGGTCCTGGCCCGCCGGTTCGGCGCGGAACGGGTCCTGCTGGGTGCGATGGCCGTCCTGGTGGCCGGGCTGCTCCTGCGGCCGGCAGGAATCCCGGGCGCCGGGCACCTGCCGGCACTGTTCGCCGGGACGGCCGCGTGCGGTGCCGCGATTGCGCTGTGCAACGTCCTGCTGCCCGGGCTGGTAAAGCGCGACTTTCCGCACCGGCTGGGCCTGATGGGCGGCCTGTACACCACGGCCATCTGCGCCTCCGCCGCCCTGGGCGCCGGCTTCACCTACCCCGTTTTCAGCGCTACCGGCCAATGGACCTCGGCGCTGTGGTTCTGGGCGGTGCCGGCCGCCGTCGTGCTTTTGCTCTTCCTGCCGGTGGCGGTGCGGCAGCGGCACGGGCACCACACAGCGGTGCGGGACGGCGTTAACGTGTGGCGCTCGGCGGTGGCCTGGCAGGTCACGATCTTCATGGTGCTGCAGGCGATGATGTCCTTCAGCGTTTTTGCCTGGCTCGCGCCGATCCTGCGCGGGCGCGGCGTGGACGGCGGAACGGCCGGGCTGATTGTGTCGGTGTCCATCGTGCTGCAGATGCTGGGCTCGCTGTTCGCGCCTGCGCTCGCGGCCCGGCTCCGCGACCAGCGGGCGATCAACACTGTGGTGGCCCTCATGACCGGTGGCGGCTTTGCCCTGAGCATCTTCGGCCCGCTCCAACTGGTCTGGGTGTGGACGGGCATCCTGGGGCTCGGCCAGGGAAGTCTCACCGCCGTCGCCCTGACGATGATCATGCTCCGGACCCGCGACGGGCACACGGCAGCCCACCTCTCCGGCATGATGCAGGGGGTGGGCTACGGGCTCGGTTCCACCGGCACGCTGCTGGTGGGTCAGCTGCATCAGGGCACGGGCTCGTTTGCGGCGGCGGGGCTCCTGTTCCTGGCTGTGGGAACACTGGCAGCGGTGTTCGGCTACCGGGCTGGCCGGGACAGGTTCATCGGCGGGTAGTGGCCCCATGTAGGTAGCAGCAGAGGGCGTTCTGATCGCTCAGAAAGCCCTCTGCTGCTACCTAGTCGGGAAGGTTAGTGGGTCAGGTCCTTGCCCCTGGTCTCGGGGATGGTGAAGATGAACGCCACGCTAATGACCAGCAGTACCACCGCATAGACGTTGGACAGGCTGGGCATGTGGATGGTGGTGCCCAGCCACTGCTGCAGGTACGGTGCGGTGCCGCCGAAGACTGCCACGCAGATGGAGTATGGCACGCCCACACCCACGGTGCGGATGCTCGTGGGGAACAGCTCGGCGTACACGGCGGGGACGATGGCGGCGCTCGCGGCGATGAAGATGAGCATCACGGACATGCTCACGGCCAGCTGCCAGGCGGAATCCTTGAGCAGCCACGTCATCGGGAAGTGCATCACGGCGGAGCCGATCGCACCGACCCACAGCACCTTCTTGCGGCCGATCCGGTCCGACAGCTTGCCCCACACGGGAAGCGCGGCAATGAAGACGATGTTGCCGATGACGCCGGCCCACAGTGCCTCGCCGCGGTCGATCTTTAGCGCGGTGGTGGCGTAGCTGGGTGCCACCACGCCCCAGATGTAGTAGATCACCGTGAGGCCCACGGTCAGGCCGATCACCTGTCCGGCCTGCTTGCGGTACCGGACAATCTGGGGCCAGAGCGGGGCGCGCTTCTCCGTGGCAGTCTCGCCCTCAAACACGTCCGTCTCGTGCAGCCGGGACCGATGATCAGCGCGTACAGGCCCATCGCGGCGCCGACCAGGAACGGGATGCGCCAGCCCCAGGCGTTCATGACCTCCGTGGACAGTGCCATGTTCAGCACTGCGCCCAACAGCGTTCCAAACAGGATCCCGACCGTGCCGGAAGTGTAGATCAGCGTGGCCCAGAAGCCGCGGTTTTCCCTGGGTGCCATTTCGGAAAGATAGGTTTGCGACGACGGCAGCTCGCCGCCGTGCGCCAGGCCCTGGACCAGCCGGGCCACCAGCAGCATCAGCGACGCGAAGGCCCCGACGCTGGCGAACGTGGGGGCAATACCGATCATCAGGCTGCCCAGGGACGCCAGGCCGACGGCGAGCGTCATGGACGCCTTGCGGCCCACCCGGTCACCGATCCAGCCGAACAGGAAGCCGCCAAAAGGACGGGCGACGAAGCCGACCGCGAAGATCGCCAGCGTGGACAGCACGGCTGAGGCGGGGTCGGACTTGCTGAACAGCTGGCCGGCGATGAAAGGGGTAAAGGTGGCGTAGATGGCCCAGTCGTACCATTCGACGGCGTTGCCGATGCCGGTGCCGATGATGGTCTTGCGGGTCGAGATTCGGCCCGCGCGCAGGGTGTTGATGGTGGCGGTCATGGTTTTCTCCCTGAAGTGGGCGGGCTAGAGGGCCGGAACGGAGGCAGGGACCTGGGCGGCGGCCAGCGCCGCCAGGCGAGAAATGGCGAGTTCCGCGTAGAGCGCGGCACCGTCAGCCAGCACGCCGTCGTCGAACGTTGCGTACGGTGAATGGTTGAACGGGGAAGCGGCGTGGTCCGCATCCTGCGGCACGGCGCTCAGCCCGACGAACGTGCCGGGCACCTCGGCCAGGACCCGGGAGAAGTCCTCGGAGCCGCTGAGCGGCGTGGCCCACCGCGCGAGCCTCGAATCGCCGAACAGGTCGGTGATGATCTTCTCCGCGGTGTGCGTCTCGTCCTGGTCGGTGATGGTGAGGGGGTATTCCTGCTGATAGTCCACATCGACGTCGAGGCCGTGCGCAGCAGCGATGCCCTTGAGCAGCCGCGGCACAGTGTCCATCATCCGCCGGCGGTTCTCCTCGGAGAACGTCCGGATGGTCGCCTCGATGCGGGCCGTTTCCGGGATCACGTTGCGCTTGGTGCCGGCGTGGAGCACCCCGACGGAGAGGACCACGGGATCGAACATGTTGAACTGGCGCGTGACCATCACCTGCAGCGCCGTCACCATCTCGGCGGCGGCCGTCACCGGATCCTTGGCCGAATGCGGGGCGGAGCCGTGGCCGCCCGCGCCGAGCACCGTGACCACCAGGCCGTCGGAGGCGCTGAGCATGACGCCGGGCTTGGTGCAGAACGTCCCGTGCGGCTCGAGGGAGGAAAACACGTGCATGCCGTAGGCCGCGTCCACGCGCCGGCCGGGGGCATCCAGGACGCCTTCGCGGATCATGTAGCTGGCGCCGTCGCAGCCTTCCTCGCCCGGCTGGAACATCAGGACGACGTCGCCCGCCAGCCGGTGCCGCCGCTCGGCGAGGAGGGTGGCCGCACCGGTGAGCATGGAGGTGTGCAGGTCATGGCCGCATGCGTGCATCGCGCCATCGATGGTGGAGGTGAAATCGACGCCGGTCTTCTCCTGCACGGGCAGCCCGTCCATGTCCGCCCGGAGCAGCACCGCCGGAGCGGTGCGGGCAGTCCCGCCGGAAGCACCGCCGTCGGAAGCCCCGCCGCGCAGAACGGCGGTGACCGACGTCGTCTCCTTGCCGAGGGTGATTTCGTACGGGAGGCCCTCCAAGGCCTTCAGCACCTTTTCCTGGGTCCGCGGCAGCTGCAATCCGATTTCGGGTTCGCGGTGCAGGTCGTGGCGGAACCGGGCAAGGTCTTCCTGCATCTGGCGGGCGTCTGCGGCAATCGGCACGTGTTCTCCTCGTTGGTGGTCCGGTGCTGTGGGTCTATTCTGGAGTGGCCTGGTTCACACTCGGCCGAAGTGCTGGAAAAATGCAAATGCCCGGTTCTATATGCAGTATTCGTGCACTACGGCACGGGGAGGGGGACCGTTGGACGTCACCGAGGAGGACCTCGCGCTGATCAACGCCCTGCAGATCGCACCGCGGCTGAGCTGGGCGGACGCCGCGGAGGTCCTGGGCGTGCACGCCACCACGCTGGCCGCGCGGTGGGAGCGACTCACGGCCGCTGGCGCCGCCTGGGTCACGGCGCATCCGATGGGGGATCCGCAAAAGATGTGCCTCGCCTTCGTTGATGTCGAGTGCGAGCTGCACCGCCGGGCTGCAGTCACCCATGCACTGGCCGCGGTGCCCGAGATTGTCACCGTGGAGGAGGCGGCGAGCAACCGGGACCTGACGCTGACGGTCATCACCGGCTCCCTGCAGCACTTCACCGCTGTGGTCTCCAAGCTCCATGCCATCGAAGGGCTGGTCAAATACCAGACGGCGCTTGCCACCCGGCTGCACACCGGCGCCTATGCGTGGCGCATCAACGTCCTCAACCGCAGCCAGATCCAGGCGCTCCGGGCCCTCGCCGGTCCCGAGGCCGCGGCGTCCGCACCCACGGCGGCGGTGAGGGAGCCGCTGCCCGCCAGCCACCTGGCAATCCTGCCGTTCCTGTCGAAGGACGGCCGGGCTACGGCTGCAGACATCGCGAGAGCGCTGGACCGGCACCCGGCCACCGTGCAGCGCCAGCTGAACAGGGTGCTCGCCAGCGGCGTCCTCTCCTTCCGCTGCGAGATCGCGCAAAGGTATTCCGGCTTCCCGGTGACCTGCCACTGGTTCGCCAACGTTCCGCCGGGCCAGCATGAAGCCGCGGCGGAAGAACTCCGTAGCTTCCGGAATGTGCGCCTTAGCGCGTCCACCACCGGGCGCACCAACTTCGTCATCATCATGTGGCTGCAGTCTCTCGCCGATGTCATGACCGCGGAGCTGGCCCTTCAGCAGCGCATCCCGGGCATCGAACTTGTGGAGAGTGTCGTCATGCTGAGAACGGTCAAGCGGGTGGGCTGGATGCTCAACCCCGATTCGACGGCCAGCGGCGATGTTGTTGCGGTGACCACCGGTGCCCCTGAGCTGGTGGGCTGACCATGCACGAATCTGCCCCGCCCGTGTCCGCCCCGCCCGGTGCGGGAATCCTGCAGCGGCCCTACCTTCTGGTGACGGTGGGCGCCTGTGCCCTGGTGTTTCTGGCGGCGTTCGAGTCCCTTGCCGTCACCACCGTCATGCCCGTCGTGAGCCGGGAGCTTGGCGGGGCCGGCCTGTACGCGCTCGCCTTCGCCGGCCCGCTGGCCACCGGCGTGATCGGCATGGTGGGCGCGGGGAACTGGTCCGACCGGCGCGGGCCCGTCGGCCCGCTGTTCGCCTCCGTGGCGGTCTTCGCGCTCGGACTGCTGGTTGCCGGTACGGCCGGCACCATGTGGGCCGTCGTGGCGGGCCGGCTGGTGCAGGGGCTGGGCGGCGGCGCGATGACGGTGGCGCTGTACGTGGTGGTGGCCAGGGTCTATCCCGCGGTCCTGCACCCCAAGATTTTCGCGGCCTTCTCCGCCGCCTGGGTCATTCCGTCCCTCGTGGGGCCGTTCGCGGCCGGGCTTGTGGCGCAGCTGGCCAGCTGGCACTGGGTGTTCCTCGGCGTCGTCGTGCTGGTGCTGCCCGCCTTGGCGATGCTGTTTCCTGCCCTGCGGGGCGTCCGGTCCGGCAACGCGAGCGGGAACGGCAACGCGAACGGGAGCGGCAACGCGAACGGGCAAGCTGCGGCGGGCGCCCCGGCCCCCTGGGCGCTGGGCCGGCTCGCCTGGGCGGCGCTGGCCGCGCTGGCGGTGCTGGGCCTGAACCTGTCCTCAAAGCTTCCGGTGGCCGGACCGCTCCTGGCGGGGGCCGCCGTCGTGATTGCACTGCTGGCCGTGAAGCCGCTGGTGCCGCCCGGAACCCTCACGGCCCGGCGGGGCCTGCCCAGCGTGATCCTGGTCCGCGGACTGGTTGCGGCCGGCTTCTTCGGGGCCGAGGTCTACCTGCCGTACCTGCTGGTGGAGCGCTATGACTTCTCGCCCACCTTCGCCGGCCTCACCCTGACCGGCGGAGCCCTCTCGTGGGCGGCGGCGTCGGGCGTGCAGAGCCGTCTGGGCGGGAGGCTGGGCAGCCGGGCCGCCGTGCGGATCGGCTCGCTGATGGTGCTGCTGGCGATCGCCCTGGCGCTGGGAACGACGGCGCTGGGCTGGCCGGCCGCCGTCGCGGTTGCGGGCTGGGTGCTGGCCGGCGGCGGCATGGGCCTGATGTATCCGCGGCTGAGCGTGATGACGCTGGCGCTTTCCACGCCGGACACCGAGGGCTTCAACAGCTCCGCGATGTCCATTTCCGATTCCCTCGGCGGTGCCCTCTCGCTCGCCGCCACGGGCATCGTGTTCACGGCGTTTACGACGACGGCGGCCTCCTTCGCCGGCGTCTTCGTGCTGACTGCGGTGATCGCCGCAGCCGCGGTCACCATAGCCCCCCGCGTCACCCACTAGACTCTGTCCCGCCGGTGGAGTTTTTGTCCACGTATCGCGACCTAAACCGCCTCGAAGTCGCGATACGTGGACAAAAACTCCATGGGGAAGGGTCAGATGCGGGGGAGCACCTTGTAGTGCAGGTGGGTCACGGCGTCCCCCTGGATCACCGCGGTCTGCTCGAGCTTCACCGGGGCCGCCGCGAGGTTGTCGAAAAACCGGATGCCGTGGCCGAGGATCCACGGTGCGAGGTTCACGCGGATCTCTTCCACGAGTCCGGCGTCGATCGCCTGCCTGATGATGTCCGGCCCGGCCAGGGCCACGTCCTTGTCCCCGGCCAGCGTGGTGGCGGCCCGCACCGCATCCGCGAACCCGGTGGTGATGAAGGTGTACGGGACGCCGTCGCGGGGCCAGCCGTCGGGGACGGAATGGCTGAGCACAACGATGGGGCAGTCGACGGGGTGCCGGCCGCCCCAGCCGTCAGTCAGGTCGAAAATGCGGCGGCCCACGAGCATGGCGCCGGCCGTGGACATGGTGCTGCGCAGGTGCATGGCGCTGGCCTCGGTCACGTGCCAGGTCATGTCCGGTCTGGCGGTGGGGACCTCCACCGGGCCGTTGCTGTACCAGTCGAACAAGCCGTTGACGGAGTCGTCCGGGAGGGCGATGAAGCCGTCCAGGGACATCGTCATCTCGGCGACCAACCTGGCCATCCGTGCTCCTCTCAAGCGGCCGTGTCTCAACCGGCGTCCGCGCTGATCCTCCGGGCTGGAGTTTTTGTCCATATACCGCGGGTTAGGGGGCGTTTAGCGGACGATATCTGGACAAAAACTCCGGATTGGTGGGAGGTGGTTCTAGGTGGGTGGGTGCAGGCGGGTGGCGCGCAGGACGGCGTCGGCGAGCGTGGCCGACTGGCCGTCCGGGCCGGTGGCCTGGCGCTCCCGGCTGGCCGCGACGTCCACGTGCCACCCGGGCGGCGTGATGCCGAGCTCGGCCGCGGCCTGCTCCGCGGTGAAGAACATCCCGGAATTTGCGTGGCCGTCGCCACCGTGCGAGTGGCTTTGTTCCTCGGCGTGGCTGTCCTCGTCCGAGAGGCTCCGCCAGGGCGGCAGGCCGTCCGGATGGTGGCCGACGACCAGCAGCGTCCCGCCCGGCCGCACCGCATCCGCAGCCACCCGGTGCGGCCGCTGCCATGGGGCCTCGGTGGAATGGAGGAACTGGGCGGAGACGAGGTCGAACTGCTCCTCCGGCGCCCACGCGTCAAGGTCGCGCTGCAGCCACGTGATGCGGTTCCCTGCGCCGGAGGCCGCGGCATGCTGCTCGGCCCGTTCAAGCGCGACGGCGGAGACGTCCACCGCTGTCACCGTCCAGCCCTGCTCTGCGAGCCACAGGGCATCCGCACCCTCGCCGCAGCCCAGGTCCAGGGCTGTGCCGGGCTCCAGTCCGGCTGCCTCGGCCACCAGTTGCGGGTTGGGCCTGCCGCTCCACACGCGCGGCCTGCTCCGGTACAAATCGTCCCAATGGCGCGCGGCGCCGTCGTGCCCTTCGTGGTCCATGGGGATTACCCTGCCACAGAATCGAGGGTCCAACTAGGGCAAGTCAGGGGAGCCGGACGACCACGTTTTGCGAGTTGTCGGCGAACACCGGATAGCTCCGCAAGGGGCCGGCTCCGGTGGTGGAGCAGCCTGTCTCCAGCTCAAAAGCATGCTGGTGCAGCGGGCAGATCACCACGACGCGGTCGATGGTGCCGTCGGCGATGGGGCCGCCTTTGTGCGGGCACACGGCGGACACCGCGCGGAAGGAACCGTCCCGGAGGCGGAACACCGCGATCTGTTCGCCGGCTACCCCGTACGCGCGCCCCTCGCCCACCGGGATCTGGTCCACGGGGCCGAGAACATGCAGCCCGGCGCTCATCGGACCGGCACCCGGGGGAGCACCTCGAGTGGGAGCGACGTGCGGAACTGGCCGGGGGTGAGGGGGTCGTCGCGCTCGGCCCAAGGGTCGGCGTAGCTGTCGACGGACCGCTGCATCGCCTCGTCCAGCCCGGCGGCGATCCCCTCGGCGTCATCCACGATGACGGCCCGGAGGTGCTCAATCCCGACGCGCGGCACGAAGGAGTACGTGCGTTCAAGCCAGTTGGCGTGTTCCCGGTAGTACTGCATGAACCGGCCGGCCAGCAGCGTCACGGTCGCGGGATCGTCCACGGTGGCCAGCAGGTCCCCCTTCCGGATGTGGGCACCGGCGGCACCGCCGACATAGATTTCCCAGCGTCCGCCGTCGACCGCCACCACCCCCACGTCCTTGACGAGCGATTCGGCGCAGTTCCGCGGGCAGCCGGATACCGCGAGCTTCAGTTTCGCCGGTGACTCGATGCCCTGGAACCGCGACTCGATCTGGATGCCCAGCTTGGTGGAATCACCCGTGCCGAAGCGGCAGAACTCCTGCCCGACGCAGGTTTTGACGGTCCGGAAGCTCTTGCCGTACGCGTAGCCCGACGGCATGTCCAGGTCCGCCCAGACCTTCGGCAGGTCCTCCTTGGGAACACCCAGCAGGTCGATCCGCTGCCCGCCTGTCAGCTTCACCATGGGGATGTTGTATTTGTCCGCGACGTCGGCGATCCGGCGGAGCTGCTCCGGCGAGGTTACTCCGCCCTTCATTTGCGGCACCACGGAGAAGGTGCCATCGCGCTGGATGTTGGCGTGGACGCGGTCGTTGACGAACCGCGCATCGCGCTCGTCGATGTACTCACCCGCCCACATCATCTTCAGCAGGGACGCCAGCCCCATCTTGGATTTCGCGTCCTCGGCGCCGCCCGGAGCCAGCGCCGCGAACACGGCAGAAACGGACCGCAGGCCCTGCTCCCGGACCGCCGTCATCAGCGCCGCCTTCTCCAGCGGCACGCCGGGAACATAGTAGGCGGCCGCAGGATCCTCCGCCACGGCGCCGTCGGCGGCCCATTCCGCCACCTGCCGGACCAGCAGCTTGCAGGAGCCGCAGCCCTTGCCGGCCCGGGTGGCGTCCATGACGCCGGAGAACGTGGTGCAGCCGCCCCTCACGGTGTCCGTGATCGCCTGCTTGCTGACGCCGTTGCAGTTGCAGACCTGGGCATCGCCGTCGAGTTCGGCCACACCGGCTTCCTCGCCGGGCCCGCCCAGATCGAAGAGCAGCGAGACCCGTTCGTCCGGCAGCAGCAGCCCGCGGTCGAATGCCTGCGTCAGGTAGGCCACCTTGCGGCTGTCCCCGAGCAGCGTTGCGCCCACGATCTTGCTGTCGCGGATCACGATGGACTTGAACACGCCCCTGCTGGGCTCGGAAAACACCACGTGCTCGTCGGTGTCGCGTTCCGGGGCCTGCAGCCCCATGGAAGCGACGTCGACGCCGGCCACCTTGAGTTTCGTGGCGGTGCGGGATCCCAGGTAGACAGAGGAAGGATCTGCCCCGGTGACGTGGTCGGCCAGCACAGCGGCCTGCTCCCACAGCGGTGCCACCAGCCCGTACACCTCGCCGCGGTGCTGGACGCACTCGCCGACGGCGTAGATCTCGTCCTCATCGGGGACGCGCATGTGGTCGTCCACCACGATGGCCCGCTCCACCGGCAGGCCGCTGGTCACCGCCACCTCCACATTGGGGCGGATTCCGGCGGCCACCACCACCAGGTCGCATTCGATCTCCGGCTGGTCCCGCAGCTGGACGCCGCGCACCTTGTCGCCGCCCAGGATGGCAGTGGTCCGGCTGCTCGTGTGGACCCTGATGCCGAGCGCCTCGACGCTGCGGCGCAGGACCGCGCCGCCGTCGGGGCCCATTTGTGCGTTCATCAGGTGCCCGCCGGAATGGACGACGTCGACGCCGACACCGTGGCTTTGCAGGCCGCGTGCGGCTTCCAGCCCCAGCAGTCCGCCGCCGATCACAACGGCGCCGCGGTGGTGGTCCTGCTGGGCGTACGACACCATGCCCTGGGTGTCATCGATGGTCCGGAAAGCGAACACGCCGGGCAGCAGCCGTCCGCCCGGCGTGTGCAGGCCCTCGACGGCGGGCATGAACGAGCGGCTGCCGGTGGCAATGATCAGGACGTCGTACGGCGTCGCCCGGCCGTCGTCGGAGAACACCAGCTTGGCGAAACGATCGATTTTTTCGACCCGGACCCCCGCATGCAGCGTGATGCCGTTCTCCCGGTACCAGTCCAGCGAATTCAGGAAAATTCCGCCGGCGTCCTCGTCGCCGGAGAGGACATGGCTGAGCATGATCCGGTTGTAGTTGCCGTAGGGCTCGTCGCCGAACATGGTGACCCTGTACTGGACAGCGCCGCCGCGGGCCAGGATTTCCTCGACGGCGCGGGCGCCTGCCATCCCGTTGCCGATCACCACGAGCCGGCGCCGGGTGTCACCCGGCGTGCTCCGCCCAGTGCGGCTGGCCAGGGCGGTCATCAGTGCTCCACCATGCCCATGTCGACCACGACGGATCCACTGACCCCCGTGGCCGCCAGCAACCTCAGCTCGATCAGCGAGCCGCCGTCGATGTCTTCCACGACGCGGAGCGGGACGTGGACGTCGCCCCTGGCCGCAATCGGGAAGTACCGCATGGGCACGCCGTCGCGCATCAGGACCACCGTGATCAGTTCCTCGGAGGAGTTGCCGCCGCGGAAATAGAGGGTCTGGTTGATGACGCCGTCCGGGACGAAATGGGAGAGCTGGCTGTGGATGGGCACGGCCTTTTCGAGCCCCGCACCGTCGAACGGGAAGATGCCCTGAAGGAAGATGTTCTTCAAGATCACGGTCAGATCCTTTCGGCGGAGGAACGCTGCGGTCGCTGGCATCAGCCCGGCATGAGTCCATCCTTCGCTGCACGTGTTACATTGCCCGACTGCCTGTGTAATTTCCGCATAACACCTTCCTCACCGTCCGTCGGCCAGGGCATGGAAAAGCCGCGCCGCGGGTCACCTGGGTGCCCCGCGGCGCGGCGTTTTTCGTGCGGAATTAGGAGTTGGCCGCCGTGGGAGCGGAGACGCTGGTGCCCTCGGCCTTCCACTCCTCGATCCGGGCCTGCTGCAGCGGCGTCTGGCGGTTGAAGTACCAGGCGGCGCCCAGCAGCAGGAACCAGACCGGGGCAACCACCAGCGCAAGGCGGGTGTCCTCGGCCTGGGCCAGGGCCACGAGCATGAACACGAAGAAGGCCAGGACCACGTACGGCATGAAGGCCGAACCGGGCATCTTGAAGGCGGATGCCTCGTGGAGTTCCGGCCGCCGGCGACGGAACACGATGTAGCTGATGAGGATCATCGACCAAACGAACATGGTCAGCACCGATGCCACTGAGGTGACGATGGTGAAGGCACCGATCACGGAGTCGCCCGCGTAGAGCAGGACCAGGCCGGCCAGCAGGAAGATGCAGGAGAACAGGAGCGCGTTCTGCGGAACCTTGCGGACGCTGAGCTTGCCGAAGGCCTTCGGCGCGTTGCCGTCCTGCGCGAGGCCGTAGACCATGCGCGAGGTGGAGTAGATGCCGGAGTTGGCGCTGGAAGCAGCTGACGTGAGGACCACGAGGTTGATCACGACGGCGGCAATGCCCAGTCCGGCCAGGGTGAACATGCCGATGAACGGGCTGCTGGCCGGGTCGATGCTGCGCCATGGGTTGACGGCCATGATGACCACCAGCGCGCCCACGTAGAAGAGCAGGACACGGATCGGGATCGAGTTAATGGCCCGGGGAAGGTTCTTTTCCGGGTCCTTGGTCTCGGCAGCCGCGGTGCCTACGAGTTCGATGCCGGCGAAGGCGAAGATGGCGATCTGGAAGCCGAGGATGAAGCCGAACAGGCCGTGCGGGAACATGCCGCCGTCGTTCCACATGTTGGCCAGGTTAGCCACGGCGCCGTTCGGCGAGGTGAAGTTGGTGGCGATCATGACCACGCCGGTGGCGATCAGCGCGAGGATCGCGACCACCTTGATGATGGCGAACCAGAATTCCGCTTCACCGAAGGCCTTGACGCTGGGAAGGTTGAGCAGGATCAGCACCACGGGCGTGATCAGTGCCGGAATCCACAGGGGCGTGCCGGGGGCGAGCTTGTCCACGTAACCGGCGATTGCCACGATGTCCGCCACGCCTGTCACCACCCAGAAGAACCAGTACGACCAGCCGGTGAAGAAGCCTGCCCAGGGACCGAGGATGTCGCCGGCGAAGTCGCTGAAGGACTTGTAGTTCAGGTTTGAAAGCAGGATCTCGCCCATGGCGCGCATGACGAAGAACAGCATGAAGCCGATGATCATGTACACGAAGATGACGGACGGGCCGGCGAGGGAGATCGTCTTGCCGGAACCCATGAACAGTCCGGTGCCGATGGCACCGCCGATGGCCAGGAGCTGGATGTGGCGGTTTCCCAGCCCGCGGGAGAGATGCGCTTCCCTGCCCTGGCCGGGTTCAGCAGGTTCTGTGGACGGTTGAACGGAAATACTGGTGGTGCGTTCAGACATCAAGTCTTCTTCCTTGTCACAGGTGCCGGCACGTGCGGGAACTTGCCGTGCCGGCCGCGTCGGTCCGCCGAAAATGTGACGGAACTAACAGTTGGGATGGTGTTAAGACTACGAGCCGCGGCGGGCTGCCGGGCAGCCGCATCGAATGCCCGGGCCGCGGAGCAGAGGCAGACGGGAGGCCCGCGCTCAGGCGGAGTGCCGAGGCGGAAAAGCGCATTCCCGCTGATAGGCCGGGATTCAGGGCCGCCCCGCAGGAAATTCGCAGCGGGAGCGGAACGCCGCAATAGTCTTCGACATATGTCCAGCATGCCAGCCCCAAGTGTCGTCCGTTGTTGGCCGTGAGCTGCATCACGCTGCCATTGGGCTATCTCACGGACGGGCAACCGGCCGCCTCCTTCCCCGCCCCTGTGGAGGCGGGAAGGAGGCGGGGAAGGGGCAAAGACGGGGCCAAAAGGGCCCCGGGGAGGGTCCCGCGTGGCCGGATGGTAGACTGGTGGGACTTGATGTGCAGTGATGCCCGCTTCTGGTGGGCTTTTTTCATGTGAGAGGCACATCCTGCGTCGATGAACGCTATTGGTCCCGGCGGCCGCTGTTTGAACACTGGCAGCAGCCCGGTTGACCACCTGACATTTCTTCGGCGACCCCCTGAGCCAACCGGCGTCGGGGGCCGATATCCGCTGGATACCGCCTGAAAGACCCTGATAAACGCATATGACTACTTTTGCTGCCCTCGGCACGCCCAAGGCACTCACCGAAATCCTGACCGCCCAGGGCATCGAATCCCCGTTCCCCATCCAGGTCAAGACGCTGCCGGACACCCTGGCCGGCCGCGACGTCCTGGGCCGCGGCCGCACCGGCTCCGGTAAAACCATCGCCTTCGCGATCCCGCTGGTGGCCCGCCTCGCCGAGCGCGAAGCCAAGCACTTCCGCAAGCCCGGCCGCCCCATGGGCCTGGTCCTGGCACCCACCCGTGAACTGGCCACCCAGATCAACGCCACGATCGAACCGCTGGCCAAGGCCATGGGCCTGAACACCACCGTGATTTACGGCGGCATCTCCCAGGCGCGCCAGGAGAAGGCCCTGCGTGCCGGCGTCGACATCGTCATCGCCTGCCCGGGCCGGCTAGAGGACCTCATCCGCCAGCGCATCCTGACCCTTGAGGCCGTCGAGGTGACGGTGCTGGACGAGGCCGACCACATGGCCGACCTCGGCTTCCTGCCCGTGGTAAAGAAGCTCATGGACATGACCCCGAGCCAGGGCCAGCGGCTTCTGTTCTCCGCCACGCTGGACAACGGCGTGGACAAGATCGTCCAGCGCTACCTGTCCAACCCGCTGACCCACTCCGTGGACGATCCCCAGGCGGCGGTGACCACCATGGAGCACCACGTGCTGGTGGTCAACGACCAGACCGTCAAGAAGCAGCTGATCGTTGAACTGGCCTCCGGTGCCGGGCGCCGCGTGCTGTTCATGCGGACCAAGCACCACGCCCGCAAGCTGGCTAAGACCCTGACCGACGCCGGGATCCCCGCCGTCGACCTGCACGGAAACCTGTCGCAGAACGCCCGCGACCGTAACCTTGCCGAGTTCTCCACCGGTGACGTCCGCGTCCTGGTGGCCACCGACGTCGCGGCCCGCGGCGTCCACGTGGACGACGTCGAACTGGTCATCCACGTCGACCCGCCCACCGAGCACAAGGCGTACCTGCACCGCTCCGGCCGCACCGCCCGTGCCGGTTCCGACGGCACCGTGGTCACGCTGACCCTGCCCGAGCAGCAGACGGACGTCAAGAAGCTCATGAAGGCTGCCGGCGTCGAGGTCAGCTTTGAGCGGGTCACCGCAAGCTCGCCGATCGTTGCCGAACTGGTGGGCGCGATCGCCGACAAGGTTGACCCCCGGACCCGTGCGGCACTTCTCGCGGCGAAAGCTCCGCAGCAGGGTGCCGGCCAGTCCACCGGCGCCAACGCCGAGCGCAAGCGCGCCCGCCGCCAGGCATCACCCACGGCCGGCGGCCGGGGCGGCCGCGGCGGCCGCGGGCGGATTTCCGCTGAGGCTCCGCGCACGGACATGCCCCGCGCCGAACGCCGTGCCGCTGCCTACGAGGGCCGCGCTGCTGCCCGCGACGCCGCAGACCGCGTAGTCGAGCAGAACGAGGACCGCGCCACTGCGGCAGCTGCAGCCCGCCGCAACGCACGTGGCCGTGGCACTGCGTCCACGCACCGCAACGACGTTCCTGCGGCTGGTGGCCGCTCATCGGCCGGCCGCGGTTCGGACGGACGTTCCGAATCCCGCTTCACCCGCAGTGAGGCCCCCCGTGGCGGCACCGGTCGCCCGGCCACCGGCGGCCAGCGGAGCGGACGTCCCGCTACCGGGCAGCGGGCAGCTGCCGGCAGCAAGACCGGCGGCAACGGTCCGGTCTGGTCCTCCACCACCGGCGGCACGTCCGGCGGCTCGTACTCGGGCGGTTCCTCCGCCGGCGGCAGCGGCCGCTCCGGTGACGGCCGTCCGGCCCGGAAGGCCCCGCGCCGCGCGTCCGCTCCGGCGTCGAACGAGCGCCGCGGCCGCTAACTAGCCGTCGCTACGCAAAATGCCGGCCGCTGTGGGAATTCCCGCAGCGGCCGGCATTTTGCGTAGCGCAAGAGTACCGTTCACCAGCCTCGGGCGCGCCACTCCTGAAGGTGGGGGCGCTCCGCGCCGAGCGTGGTGGGCTTGCCATGGCCCGGGTGCACCACGGTGTCGTCCGGGTAGACGTCGAAGATCCGTTCGGCGACGTCCGTAATCAGCTGGTTGAACCGCTCCGGGTCATTCTGGGTGTTGCCCACGCCGCCCGGGAACAGGGAATCACCCGAAAAGATGTGGGCTGGCCCCTCCGGATCCTGATAGACCAGCGCCACCGAACCGGGAGTGTGGCCGCGCAGGTGGACGGCCGTGACGTCGAAGCCGTCGAAGTTCCCCACATCGCCATGGTCCAGCAGCACATCCACCTTCACCGGCAGTTCCGGGGCGTCGTCGGTGCCGGCGGCGGTCTTGGCCCCGGTGGCTTCGACGAGTCCCGGCAGCGCCCGCACGTGGTCCCAGTGCTGGTGCGTGGTGGCGATCAGTGCCAGCGCCGGTGACCCGGACGTATCCCCTGCCGCATCCGCCAGCAGGCCCTGGATCGCCGGCAGGTCATCCGCTGCGTCGATCAGCAGCTGCGCCCCGGACTCCTTAGCCGTCAGCAGATACACGTTGTTGTCCATCTCGCTGACCGAGATCCGGCGGATGGTGATGTCCCGAAGTGAGTGAATGAGCGTCTCCATGAGCCCAGTCTAGGGAGGAGACCCGGTTTATGAAGGCGAACCGGCCCCGCGCTTGGCCGGGTGCCGCTCACGCTCAACTCCGCCCGCCGGCAGCAGCTTGAGCCCGGCCGCGCATCCCACAATGCCCGCGATGAACAGGACCTTGAGGAGACTGAAGGGTTCGACGCCGGTGGCCATCGCCCAGCCGACCGTCAGTGCCGCTCCGATCCCCACCCAGACGGCGTAGGCGGTGCCGAGCGGGATGTGCCTCACCGCCAAGCCCAGGCCCTGCATGCTGAGCGCGGCCGTCACCACGAAAACCAGGGCAGGCACCGGGCGGGTCAGGCCGTCGGACAGGCCCAGTGCCGTGGCCCAGACAGCCTCGAGGACGGCGGAAGTGAGCAGGATGATCCAGGCTGTTGCCGGCTTCGCGAGCATCACGCCACCACCTTCAGGCCAACCACGCACGCGGCGATTCCTGCGAGCAGCAGGAGCCGCGCCGCCGTCGGCCGTTCAACGTTGGCCACAATCGCGTAAGCGGACGTCAGCACCACGCCCACGCCGACCCACACCGCATAGGCGGTGCCAGTGGGAATGGACTGCATCGCGATGCCCAGGCCCGCGGTGCTGGCCAGGACCGCGACGAGGAAGAGGGCGCCGGCGGCGAATCGGCGGCGGCCCGAGGACTGGGACGCGCGGTGCAACGCTGCCGCCCACACCGCCTCCAGGGCGCCGGAAAAGATGAGGATGAACCACGACATGACAGATCCTTTGGCCAGTCTTGTCGCGCACCGGGTACTGAACCGTCGTCCGGAGGCCCGGGGAAAGGGGGACCTTGGCCTTTACCCTAGCAACGTCCGACGGCGGCGGCCACCGTTGGTGGCAAAACTCACCGCCGGGTGGTGGCGGCTAGGCCGTAACCGGGTCGATGGACACCACGGCCAGGAACCCGCGGCCCAGGATCTCCGGCGTCTGGCTGTCCGAGCCCACCACCGCGTCGTAACGGCCGAGCTGCACGGGTGGGCTGTTCTGGCCCGCGTTCTCCGCCTCTGCGTTCCCATCGCTGACAGCCGCCTGGCCCTGCAGCAGGATGCCCAACTGGCCCTCGAACACCGGATGGGCCCGCTTCTTGGAAAGCTCCACGATCGAGGTGAACGCCTTGAACGCACCCTCCCGGGTGATGACGTTAAGGTTGCGGACACCCCCCGTGGGCAGGGCGGAAGAGGAGGCCGCGCCGCCGGGGAACCGGAAGGGCCGGTACTTTTCGAGCGGGTGCTCAATCCCGTCCACGGCCAGCAGCAGCAGCTCGCCCTCGACGACGGTCAGTACCCGTTCCATGCCCGGGAACGCGGAGTACTCCCCGGCGCTGCTGACGTCGGCGATGCTGATGCGCCAGTCCCACGCGCCGCCCTGTGATGAAGTGTCCTCAGCCGAAACGGCCCCAGACGAAGCATCCCCGCGATGGCTGGCCAGTTCGCGGGTGACCCCGCCGCCGTTGCGCCAGGGTTGGGGTTTGAGGTCGGCGAAGCGGATAATCTGCATCAGCCCAGCCTGTCCGGGCGTTGCCCGCGCCCTCCCTCCCGCGTAAAGTCGGCGCTGGGTCGCTGCGGTCGTGGGCGACGCTTTCAACAACAAGGAGCCCGTGAATGTTCGTCAAAGTCTGCGGCCTGAGCACGCCTGAATCAGTCCGGGAGGCCGTGGAGGCCGGGGCGGACGCCGTCGGATTTGTCCTGACAGCCAGCCCCCGCGTGGTGTCGCCCGCGCAGGTTACGCAGCTTGTGAAGGCAGTGCCCGACGGCGTGGTGGCCGTAGGCGTCTTCCGTACCGAACCGGCCGCCGACGCCGTGGCCATCGCCCGGGCGGCGGGGCTGAACTGGATCCAGCTCCACGGGGACCGCACGCCGGACGACGTAAAAACAGCACACGACGCCGGCATGAAGGTGATTCGCGCCGTCACCATGGGCGCCGCTCCGGACGCCTTTACCGACTGGGGAGAGGAGCTGCTCCTCATCGACGCCGCAGTTCCCGGTTCCGGCGAGGCTTGGGACTATGGATCCGTCCGAGCCAAAGGACTGGAGGGACGGCAGTGGCTGCTGGCCGGCGGCCTTGATCCGGCCAACGTGTCCCAGGCCGCGAGCGATGCCGGGGCGTGGGGCGTGGACGTCTCCTCCGGCGTCGAACAAAGCAGGGGAGTGAAGGATTTGGCCAAGATCAGGGCGTTCGTCACGGCAGCCAAAGGCTGACTGCCCGGTGGCACCGGCTATGACTGCCCCGTGGCGCCGGCTATGACAGCCCCGTGACTCAGGCGACGGGCGCCCGGACGCCTGCGGCACCCCTCTACGCTGCCGGATTCGTGACCGCGTTCGGCGCCCACAGCATCGCCGCCGGAATGGGCGCCCAGAGCGGCAACATCGGGCTGACCCTGCTGAACCTGGGCATCCTGCTGGCCCTCTACGACATCTCCGAGGTCTTCCTCAAGCCCGTGTTCGGCGCGCTGAGCGACCGGATCGGCGCCAAAGCCGTCATCGTCGGCGGCCTCATCGGCTTTGCCGTCCTCTCCCTGACCGGCCTGTGGGCCACCGATCCGCTCCTGCTGGGCATTGCCCGCCTGGGCCAAGGCGCAGCGGCCTCGGCGTTCTCCCCGGCGTCCTCGGCAATGGTGGCCCGGCTGTCGGCAGGGAAGAATGCCGGGACCTTCTTCGGCAGGTACGGATCCTGGAAAAGCCTTGGATACGTGATCGGCCCGCTGCTCGGTGCCGGGCTGATTGCGGCCGGTGGCTTCGCGCTGCTGTTCGGGGCTCTTTCCGTCCTTGCCGCGGCCACCGCACTGTGGGTCCTGCTCGGCGTGCCGCACCTGCCGCCGCTCCCGCGCCAACGGTACACGGTGCTGGACGTGGCCCGGCAGGTTGCCGAACGTAGGTTCCTGGTGCCCACCCTGGTGCTGGCAGCATCAATGGGGGCCATGGGGGCGGCCATTGGGTTCCTTCCTGCGCTGGCCGTGCAGCACGGCCTGGATCCGGTGGCCGGCACCGCTGCCGTCAGTGTCCTGGCCGTCGCTTCACTGCTGGTCCAGCCGCGGATCGGCGCGCTGCGCGACATGCGCCGCATCGGCGACGCCAGCGGAATGCGCTCGGGGCTGCTGCTCACCGCCGGCGGAGTCGCCCTGGTGGCGGCCGCCCCCGCGCCCGCCACCATCTTTGTCGCCGCGGCCGTGATCGGCGCCGGCGTTGGCGCGGCCACGCCGCTGGGCTTTGCGCATTTGGCGGACAGCACGCCGAAGGAGAGGATGGGGCGGACCATGGGCTCGGCCGAACTGGGACGCGAACTCGGGGACGCCGGCGCTCCGCTGCTGGTTGGGGCCGTCGCAACAGCCGCCTCGCTCCCGCTGGGCCTGGGGCTCCTGGCGCTGCTGGTCGCGGCTGCCGGGGTCCCGCGGCTGGGCCCACGCGTGAAGGTTCAGGGTTAAATCAGGGCAGGTCCCGAGGCAGTTCTGGTCCCCGGACCGGCAGAATGGACGGATGAAGACAATCCTGAACATCATCTGGCTGGTTTTCGGCGGCTTCTGGCTGGCGCTGGGTTACTTCGCCGCCGGCGTCATCTGCTGCCTGCTGATCGTGACCATCCCCTGGGGCATCGCGTCCTTCCGGATCGCGTCCTACACGCTGTGGCCGTTCGGGCGGATGGTGGTGGAAAAGCCGGGCGGCAACGGTGTGTTCTCGCTGCTTGGCAACGTGATCTGGCTGCTGGTGGCCGGCATCTGGATCGCGATCGGCCACGTGGTCACGGCTGTGGCCATGGCCCTCACCATCATCGGCATCCCGCTGGCCATCGCCAACCTGAAGCTGATCCCCGTTTCCCTGATGCCGCTCGGCAAGCAGATCGTGCCCACCGACCGGCCGTTCATCACCGCCTACCGCTGATTGAGTTCGCCCTGCAGGTTCCGGCGGGCAGCGTCCAGCCAGAGGCGGCGGGCACGCTCGGTGTGGAAGAGCGGGTCCAAAGCCAGCAGCTGGCGGACGACGGCGGCCCGTCCGGCCGCGAAGTCGTCGTCGCCGATGTGCGCGTAGTCTTCCCGGACGGCAGCCACATACCGGGCATAAGGCTCCGGTTCACCGCCCAGAACGGACAGATCGGCGTCGCAGAGGAGGGCGCCGTCGTCGTCCCCTGCCTCTGGCCGGTGATCGGAGGTGAGCCGGACCAGCCGCGCCACCTCATCGACGTCGGCGGCCGGGAGGCCGGCCTGGCAGAGCCGGACTTCCGCGAGCCGGGCAGATTCCTCCTCGTCCTGGCCCGCCACGCCGCGGTAGACGGCGTCATGGAACCAGGCGGCCAGCACCACGGTGCGCGGCGGCCTGGCGGGTCCGGTAAGCAGGTCCAGGGCCTCCAGCACGGCGAGCAGGTGGGTGCAGCCGTGATACCGGCGGTGGCTCTCGCTCCAGCGGTCCAGCAGGTCCAGGAACAGGGCGTCGTGGCCGGGCATCACCATGTTCCACCGGGTGAGCAGGGGAGTCTTGAGGGACTTGGTGCGGCTGCGGGCCGGAATCCGGAGTCCGCTGGCAATGAGTTTCCGGACAAGGACCCGTGCCTCTACGGGAATGGCGCCGGCGGCCACCAGATCGTCATAGCGCCGCTGCGGCACGTCGTAATGGTCGCCGTCGAAGGCCCGCTCCGGGACGCCCGCCGCGGCGGCGAAGGCGTGCAGTTCCGCCAGCGAGGTGTCCGAAATCAGGTGCGAAAACAGCGTCTCGTGGGCAGGCCAAAGCGGCGGATCGAGGTAAACGACCATGGGGGAGAGTCTAGTCCGGGCCCGCACAGCACGGCACGGCAGGCGTACTACCGCCAACGCCTGCCGTGCCGTGAAGGGCGAACCCGCTGTGCCTACGGCGTCTTCTTCACTACGGCGTCTTCTTCACGATGACGTCGTCGATGTATTCGTCGCCCATCTGGCGGGAATGCTCCGCCCCAAGCTGCACGTGCGTCAGGCTTGAGACCCCGAGGCTCACCGCGCTGCTGGAGAACTCAAGTGCTCCGTCAAACCACACCTTGATGGTGGAGGCGCTGCCGTTGGCCGTGACCTCCATCTGGGCGCGGTGCCAGGTGCTCAGCGGGATGCTGGAGGACTTCAGCTTGGTGTAGGAGAAGGTGCCGTTGGGTGATGTGACGCGAAGCCACAGTTGGCCGTTGCTGTTGTAGCGGTAGATGTCTGCGATCCGCAGGCCGTTTGAGAAGAACCGCAGGTAGGGGACATCGTTGCCGGTGAGCCCCGCCGTCGTGATGTTGAACCAGCCGTCGGCGTTGGCCGTCTTGACGGCGGTGGAACCCAGCGGGACGGACATCAGAGCCACGGAGCCGGAGTCGTTGGTCACGTGCAGCTTCGCCGAGCAGGTGCCCGTCCGGTGCTGCGACGTGCTGATAGTCGCGGCCCCGGTGGTCGCCGTCGAGGGGACGAACGGCGTGAAGGCCGCCGACTCGAACCCCGTGGCGGCCACCGTGGTGCCGGTCAGCGAGTTTGTTGGTTTGACTGTGGAGTTGCTGCAGGTCACAGCGTTGGCGGGCGACGAGCCGAGGATCAGCCCGCCTGTCATCAGGACACCGATGGTGCCAAGGGTGCCCAGTTTTTTCAGCTTGCTCATTTGGTAGTCCTCACTATCATTTTCGGTTCGGAGGTCACCGGCACAGGGTGCCGGTCCCGGGCCGCGCCAGGAGCGAAACGCCGTCACAGCAGTTGGATGAGCCTGGTCACAAGCGAAACGCAGATTACGGAAAGGAGAGCCGCTGCGGTGTACACCGCAGCTTTCGGCAGGGGGGCATCCGGCCGAACTATGCGCAAGGCATCACACGTGACCACTGCCACGACGGTGGCAAAACCAGCCAAAAAGACGATCATGACGCACCCGCCATGACTACCCGGGACCTCTTGGCTCCGAGGACCAGCAGGAGCAGGGTGACCAGCGACAGCACCACCACCGCGGCCGGCGGTGCCCACATCTGGGCAAAGACCATGGCCGTCGACACGATCGTGGAGAGGGCCAGGCTCGAGGCCACGGCGATGGATATGGCCAGCGGAAGGGTGCTCTGCGCGGCCGTGCGGTGGGCGCCGGCCCCGTCCGCGCCGGCGTCGTCGGGGTCAGCCGAGCCGAGCCGGATGTAGAGCACCAGAGCCGTTCCCGGTCCGGCGAGCATCAGGAGGCCGATGACCACCATCCGCAGTCCCCCCGGACCGAAAAACGACAGCGGCACCGCGGCGACGGCAACGGCGGCCACCACCCATGCGATGTGTTTACGATCAATTGCCATTGCCTGCTCCTTGAATGTGGTAGACCACGCCGCCGGCGTTCTCGAACAGCTTGGACCAGCCCCGCGAACTGCCGCAGGTTGCAATGAAGCGGTCAAGATCGCCCGCGGGCGTCGTGTCCAGAAGGCTTGCCGCCTGCTTTTGGCTGGTGGTGATGATCAGATAGGCGCCGGACTGCTGGGCGATCCTGTTGGTGGTATCGCAGGTCAGCGGTCCCGCGCCGGGCTTCGGCTGGGCTGCCAGGAGCGCGCGGTAGTCGTACTCGGCGTACTTCTGGAACTTCCAGGGAGTGTTGCGGACCGCTTCGATGAGGATCGATCCTTCAGGGGCCGTCGCATAGAGCTGGTTGACCAGCGCGACTTCGTCCGGCGTGAACTTCTCCATGCTGTCATTGCCGTACCGGGTCACCACCGTGGCGGAGGCCAGTACGGAACCCATCGCCAGCAGGGCCAGTGCGCGGCGCCATCCGGGTCCTCCGCGGCGGTCCGGCATCAGCGTCAGCGCGGCGAGGCAGGCGGCGAACGGCAGGCTAAAGAGGTACAGCCGCAGCAGCAGCTCCCCGCCATATGCCTGGCCGGGAATCAGAAGAAGCGGCGCCAGCGCCCCCAGAGCGGCAGTCAGCCAGGCGGCCCGCCGCCGGTGCGCCAGGAAGGCCCCGGCGGCGGCGAGGAGCCACACCAGTGCAACTTCCGCCAGCCGCACGTAGACCACCAGCACATGGGGATCGCTGCCGGCAACCCGCTGTGACACCGCGCCGAGGGTGTGGGCCTCGACGTCGCCGAACGATCCGAACAGCTGGGTCAGGTGGCCATCAAAGAAGTCCCTTGCCACGAAAACCAGCCACCCGAAAGCCAGCACGGCAGCCAGGATCGGCAGGGACGGCACCCGGAGCCGGCCGCTCAGGAGGAACACGGCCAGGATCGGGATGGCCGCGAACGGCGTGAGCTGGTGGGAGGCGGTCATGGCCACGAGGAGTCCGACGCTGACCACCAGCAGGATTGACGCGTCCGCGGGCGGCGGGCTGGCCATGCCCTGGTGCGGAACGGTGGGATCGAGCCGGGTCACGCTCCGGGCCAGGAACCTCGTGAACCGGTTGCTGCCCGTAGGCCAGGCCCAGCCGCTGAACGCGCTCAGAAGGCAGGCAAGCATCGTGACCAGGAGCAGGAAGGCGTAAGCCTGCGGGGCGAGGTAGTCCTGCCCCACCCAGCTGGTCAGGTAGAAGAGCCAGACGCCGGCCCACGCCTGACGCGGTTGCGAGGTCAGCCGCCGGGCCAGGGCCAGGAGCGGCGCCAGCAGCAGCAGGTTCATTCCCAGCGGTGCCCACGTGGCGAGGACCATCAGGTCCCGAACGCCGGTGGCGCCGGACAGCAGGCTCAGGACGTCAAAGAACCCGGGCCAGTTGAAGTAGGCGTCGAGGTTCGTGTCCAGCTGGCCGTGCTGGGCAATGTAGTCGGCGATACCCAGGTGCCGGTAGCTGGCTTCCAGCCGTGGCAGGCCGTGGATGATGGGATCGGCGGAGTGCAGGATCACCACCAGCACCAGGACCTGCGTGCCCAGCAGTACTGGTGCATGCCGGCGTAGGTTAAGGGTTGCCACGAACCCGGCCAGGCTGAGGAAGATCGCAACGAAGAAGGTTGGCGGCACGGCCTCCACGAGCCCCGTCCCGCCGATCCGTGCGGGGTCAACGCTCAGCAGGCTCCAGATCCCGAGGGCCAGTGCCGCGGCTGCCAACGCGGCCAGTGCCACCAGTTTCCACGGCTGGTTGGGGCCGTGATGGACGACGGCGGGTGGTTCAGTCCCGCCGTGTCTGGCACCGCTGTGCTTGGTTTCGGAGTGCTCGCCGTGCTTGGCTTCATGGTGGCCGCCGCTGTGCTTAGCGTCGCCGTGTTTTGGCTCGGCATGCCGGTGCGGCGCATGGGCGGGTGACGGTGCCGGCGGCGGTGGGGCCGCCGGCGCTGTGGAAGTGTGTTCGGGTGTCATGGCTTCTCGATTCCGGTCGGCTGGTTGAAGACCGCTGATGCAACCTGGACCGGTTCAGCGGCGGGCATGGCGGGGGTCAGCATCCTGAGGCGCCAGACGGCCAGCAGGGCTGCGGCGGCCTGGGCGGCGGACCAGAGGACTGAGACGCCGGTGAGGCCGAACTGTTGCGCGGTGAAGGCGGCCGGGGCCACGACGAGGACGGCAGCGGCCACAGCCACCGCCGTGGCCTCGGCGAGGCGGCCCTGCGCCCGGCACAGGCCGAAGTAGACCTGGGTCACGCAGCCCAGAAGCAGGGCCGGCACCAGGACGGGAAGCAGGATGGCGCCCACGGCGTAGTCCGGACCCAGGAAACCAAGAAGGAGGGGGCCGGCTACCAGCAGCATCAGACCAGCCGCCAGCGTGAGGCCGAGGCTGGCCTTGAGCGCGGAGGAGACCAGCCCGGGCCGTGACCTGCCGCCGGCCAGTGCCGTCTGCAGCGAGAACCCGGCGGACTGGGGAACAAAGAAGACCGCTGACGCCATCATCCACACCATGTACCAGGACGCTGTTGAGGCCGGCCCGAGGGTGGCCGCCACGATCAGCGGCAGGAGGTAGCCGGGGGCGCGGTCTGCGAGCATCAGCGCATGGTTCGGCAGGCCCGGCTTCAGCAGACGCAGGGCCGGTCCGAGGCGCAACCCGTGCTTCCAGTCCGGCGACACTCCGGCGCGTTTGAGCTGGCGGAGCCCGAGGACCACGCTGGCCAAGGCACCGGCGGCCACCGCCCCGACCACCACTGCCATTTCACGGACTCCGGTGGCGAGGGCAAAAGCCAGGACTGCCAGCTGCACCAGGCTCTGCGCAAGGCTCCTGACCAGGGCACGGTCGGAACGTTCCTGTGCAACGCCCACGTGATCCAGCTGGTACGCGGCCGCGGCGAACAGGGCCGTCGCGGCAAACATCCCCGTCATGACGGGATCGTTCCAGGCCAGGCCCACACCGGACCGCAGCCCGTAAGTCACCGCTGCCACTGCACCGGACACAACGACTGTGGCGGCCCCGACGGTGAGGAGGCTGCTGGCAACCAGCCGGCGGCCGCCGTCGGACTGTTCCGGGAGCAGCGTGAGCGTGGCGGGGCCGACCCCCAGCATCCCAAGCTGCACTGTGAGGAGCGCCGCGGCCACCACGGCGGAACCCATGCCGAGCTGCGCGGGCGGCAGCATGATTGCCGCCATCGCCCAGAACAGGAACCCGGTGGCCATCGGGGCGACCCGTGCGGCGGTCAGCCAGGCGGCATTCCCGCCCACCGAGAGCCCGGTGCCGGGCGGACGCAGGAGCTCGCCCAACATCGACCTGTAGTTGTACACCAGGAAGCAGACCCAGTACGCCAGGAAACGCGGCGCATGCAGCAGCGACAGGCCCACACCGCGGATGGTGGCCAGCAGGGGCAGCACCACAAGCCAGCCGGCGCGGCCGGGGTGCTTGCGGACGGTGCGGGCCAGGCCTGCGCCGTCCTGCAGCCACTGGTCGCGGGCCGCATCGAAGGAGTCCATGAACCGGTGCCGCACCGCCGTGGTGCTGGAGACACCAAGCCGGTAGCCGGCCTCTTCCAGCCTGATTCTAAGCTCGATGTCCTCGCCGGAGCGGAAGGTGTCATCGAATGCCACGGACAGCAGGACTTTCCTGCGCATCAGGGTGGCGCACACGCCGAACCAGCTGCGGACGCGGCTGTGGACGTGGTGCCAGGCCAGGGCCGCGCCCCAGTATCCGGGGCCGTCCGCCTCGCTGACCAGGCCGAACTGCAGGCCGTCGTAGCCGCAGGCCTTGAACTCGTCGAGGAGTCCGCCCAGGGCGCCCTTCGGAAGGACGACGTCGGCGTCGATCAGCGCCACGAGGTCGGAGCAGGCGTTCTCGACGCCGAGCATCCTCGCCGCGGGCAGCCCACGGCCCTCGTCCGAGATGACGCGGGCGCCCATGGACCGTGCGATCTCCACCGTGTTGTCCGTGGAGCAGCCGTCCACCACGATGATCTCCCGCGGTTTTTCGGCGCGGATGGATTCCAGGCACTCGCCCAGCCAGCGGGCGGCATTCCGCGCGGGAACCACAACTGACACTTCAAGGTCGCTCACGTGCGCGCCCATGTCACTCCTCCAGCTTGGAGGCGATCAGGCCGGCAACGTAGTCCGAGGTCCGGTCGGCAGACCAGGAGGCGGGAATCCGGAGCAGGGAGCAGGGCACGTCGTCCAGGGCCCGCCGGACCACGGCTGCCTTCTGGCTGAAGAACTCCTCGAGCGGAACCAGGCCTGTGGCGCCGAGGGCCTCGATCAGCCGACGTGACACCACCGGGAGCTCCGAATGGAAGTTCCCCACGATGCGGGAGGTCATCCATTCCCGGCTGCGCGTTTCCAGCCGGGCTTCGGAGCCGTCGTAGCGTTCGAGGAAAATCGCCAGCCGGGTGAGTGCCGCCGATGAGATGCCGTCCTGCCCGAAAACGAGCTCCGGATGGACCATGCGGTGCTCCGGGGACCAGCGGCGCGTGAAGGAAGCGGTCTTCGGATAGCGGACGATCACCGGATGCACGGCCGTGGCGAGGTGGGCCACCGTATTCGTGAGCCAGCCCGGGGCCAGTGGCTTGCGGGCGCCGCTGAACACGTCGGGGTAGATCCTGCGGTGGTGCGGTTTGAGGAACATCGGCTTCGCGTAGCCCATGAGCATGCCGTCGGCATCCAGGAACGCCCAGTCATCGGCCATGAAGCGCACGCCGGGCATGGCCACAAGTTTGGCGACCGTACTGGTCTTGCCCACACCGCCCCAGGCGGGGAGGAGGACTCCCGAGCCCCGGAAGTCGACCACCGCCGCGTGGATCATTGCGGCGTTCTCCCGGATGCACAGCCGGTCCAGCAGGGGGATGACGGCGGTCAGCAGCTCGCCGCGGCCCTGGACAGAGTAACCGTCGCGGGTTTCCTGGACCTGGACGCGGTCCGCCGGGATGTAGAGCGACTCCGGCGTGAACCGGTAGGCGTCCTCGGCGTGGGACTGTTCCGCCAGCTCCGCCGTTTCCGCGCTGACGTGCAGCCGGAGCGGTGCCCTTGAAGGGCCCAGGAACGGTGCCAGCATGTCGCGCAGCTGCGCTTCGCCGGGAGTGCCGGGGGCCACGTCGATGCCCACGAGGCCGTGGACGTCGAAGCTGGTTCCGGCGGACGGGATAGCGTCCCTCAGGACGTCTTCTTCGGACTGACTCATGCTTCGGGCCCTCCAGCGGTCTCGATGATTCGGGCAAAGTTGCCCTGCGGATACATCCGGATCATTTGACTTCCCTCCAGCTCGCGTGGGACTCGTGCGGCTCGAGGCCCGCGGACGTGGGATCAAGGGGCAGGCGGCGTCCCCGGATGTACCCGCAGGTAGTTACGGCCAGCACGGCGATGATGGCCGCGGCGCGGCGGAGACCGGCGGGGTCAGTTCCCCGCGCCCTGCCCGCTATGCCCGCAGCCACTGCGCGCGGCAGGACGCTGCGGACGTACCGGCGCTCGGGCCCGAGGGCGCGCTTGTGGCCGACGATCTTGCTGACCAGGGCTTTGGATATTCCCTCAGACCAGGCGCGCCGCAGCATGTAGCTCAGCGTGCCCCGCTGGGCGGGGACGTAGTGGTTCACCAGCGCCGCCGGTTCGTACACCACGCGGCCTGCCGGCGAGCCGATGACCGCCCTGATGCAGATCTCCGTCTCCTCGCAGCCCAGGGGCAGCGCGTTCTGCCGGCCAAGGGCGGTGTTGAACCCTCCCACCACCTGCAAAACCTGGGAACGGAAAGACATGTTCGCGCCGATGACATTGCGGACCTCGGCCGCCACCTTGGGCATGCCGCGGTGGGTGCAGCCGATGATCCAGTCCAGCTCTTCGGCGAAGTAGTCAGGCCGGTTGGTTTCCCAGTCCGGCACGACGCGTCCGCCCACGGCCAGCACATCCGGATCGTCGTAGAGGGCGGTCAGCCGCTCCAGCCAGTCCGGGGCGGCCACGGCGTCGTCGTCGAGGAAGGCAACGACGCCGGCAGTCGCCGCCGCCGCCCCGGTGTTCCGTGCACCGGAAAGGCCTTTGGCGCCGGTGTTCTCCAGGATCACGACATCGTCGACCGTGAAGATGAGCCGCTTGTAGAGGTCCACGTTGTAATCGACCACCACGATCGTCTGCTGTGGTTGCACGGTTTGGGCACGGACGGAATCGACGGCGGCCATCAGCCTGTCCCACCGGTCTTCCGTGTAGGAGCAGATCACCACCGAAACGGCCGGTAGCCCTTCACTGTGGTTCACCTTAATCACCTGCTATCAGGCCGAGGACGGTTGCCGGATCCGTCGGAATGTGGGGGAGGGAAATGCTGGGATACCTGTACTTCACGCGCCTGAGTGATTCGGGCCGGGCGCCGGCCGTGGGTGCTTCCCAGCCGATGCATTCACGTGCCAGGGTCCGCAGTACCCGCCACCCGTCGCGGAAGGTATTGAGGTTTGAGTTGCCGGAGATCCGGTTCAGCTCGTTACTCGGGACCTCGGCGATCCGCAGGCCCGCCCTGGAAGCGCGGACGATCAGTTCGGTTTCAATCTCGAACCCCTCCGACTCCAGTTCGAGGATCTGCAGGCACTCGCGCCGCATGGCGATGTAGCCGTAGCAAAGATCCGAGTAATTGCTGTGCAGGACGATGTTCGCCAGGCGGGTCAGGGCACGGTTACCAGTACTGCGCAGTACCGTGATGTCCTCGGATCCTCCGCCGGTGACGTACCGGGAGCCCTTGACGAAGTCGAATTCATGCTGGAGTGGTGAGACGAACCACCCAATTTCCTGCGGGTCCATGCTTCCGTCGGCATCCAGCATCACGATGATGTCTCCGGATGCTGCGGCCAGCCCCGCCCGTACGGCGAAGCCCTTGCCGGCGTTGGGCTCCGAGACTACAACGACGTCCAGACGCAGCGCTCGGGCCACGTCGACGGTGCTGTCGAGGGAACGGCCGTCGACAATCACCACTTCGTCCACATACGAGGGCATGCGGCGAAGGACCCAAGGGAGGTTCAGGGCTTCATTTAGCGTGGGAATCACCACGCTAATGGAGGCCAGGGGTACCGGTACCGGACTTGGTGCACGAACAGTTGATACTTGTATAGGGATGGTCACTAGCCTCACCACTCATCGGAGTCGTATGCCTATGCCCCTCCCGAGCAGCCTTCCCGGCTGGATACGGGAAATAGAAGCGCCTGCTGCTGCGGTACTGGCAACTTGCTTGCACTCCCCCTCGGAACATGTTCGGCCCGGCAACTTGTAAAAAGCTTGGGATTCCTTGAACGGACCCCAGTTTTGGGGGTCGGAGAATCCATGGTCGCCATAAGCTTCCGGTGTCACACTTGCCCCATGGTTAACTCCGCGCACGGGAACCACAGTCCGCGCCGCAGCACGCCCCGCCCGCTCGGGCGGCTGACAGCACTGGCAACGGTGGTGCTGCTCGCTGCGTGCGCTCCGGTGGCCACGGAAGCGCAGCGGCTTCCGCTGGACCGGCTTCCTGCGGCTGGACCATCGGCGTCGGAAACTTCCGCTGCATCAGCAGCGGCGGCCTCTGCGCCGCCAACATCCCCGGCCGGTGCAGCCAGGCCCTCGTCGCCGTCGCCGTCTTCACCGTCGCTGGCCCGGGAGCCAGCCCCCGCGGCGGTGCCGTCCGCCGCCGCGCCGCCCGCGGCCACGGCGCCGGTCCCGCCGGCACCGAAGCCCCTGACCGCGAAGGTCCCCGCTGTGGATCCGAAGCTACATCAGCTGCCCACGGGTGACCTGCCAGGGTGGAACCAGGTGTTCCGCGAGGACTTCGATGAGGGAAACGTGCCCGTCGGCGGATTCCCGGGCCCGGCGTACGCCGCGAAGTGGAGCGCCGGCTATGTGGACGGCACTCCGGACACGGCCGGGCAGCGGGGCGCGAAGTCGGGCTACTACCCGTCCAAGGTGCTCAGCGTGAAGAACGGAATGCTCGATTGGTACCTGCACACGGAGAACGGCGTGCCGATGGGGGCCGCGCCCACGCCGAAAATCCCGAACAACAGCGCCAACCCGCACCGGGACAACAGCTTCCTGTACGGGCGAATCTCCGTACGGTTCAAGGCCGATTCCCTGCGCGGTTTCAAGACGGCCTGGCTCCTGTGGCCGGACAGCGGGATCTGGCCGCGCGACGGCGAACTCGACTATCCGGAAGGTGACCTTTCCACGAAGTTCTACGGCGCCGTGCACAAGATGGGGAACGACCCCCACGCGACGGACGTCATTTTCGCCAACGCCACGTTCACGGACTGGCACGTGGCCACCATGGAGTGGAGTCCCGGCAAGGTCGAGTTTTTCCTCGACGGCCGATCGCTTGGGGCAGGAACCTCCCACACGCCGAACGTCCCCATGCACTACATTCTGCAGACCGAGGCCTGCCTGTTCGGCTGCCCCAAGCCGGCGACTGCGGGGCACGTCTACCTGGACTGGATCGCCATCTGGGAGCGGTCCTAGGGAGGCCGGCTCCGGCCCAGCCAGTAGCGCTCGCCCATTTCTAGTCGGCTATTTCCGCTCGATGTCGAAATTGTCCGCGAAGGCGTAGCCGTCCGCCGGAACGAACCGTGCCGAGAGCCGTTCCGCCGTGGCCGTCACGTCCAGGGTGCCGAGGGCGGCGGCGCGGTTTTCGCCCGACCAGGCCGCGAAGTAGGCGGCTTCGGGATCCTGCTCGTTGACTTGGTAGAGTCCCACGCCGCCGGTTCCCACAGTGGCGAAGACGGTACCGGCGCCCTTGACCATGGCGCCGTCCGAGTCGGTGATGCAGCCTCCGAAGAAGGAGTCCGGCACCAGCACCGGGCAACCTTGGCCGTCGCCCAGTTGGTGGCTTCGCTGGTAAATGTGGTCGTGCCCGGTCAGCACCAGGTCCGCTTTCTTGTCGATGAGCAGGTTGGTGAAGTCGCGTCCGGCCTGGCAATCGTATTTACCCATGCTGAGGCACGGGGTGTGCATGCCGACGACGGTCCACGGGATCTTGCTGGACTTCGCGCCGTCCAGAGCGGCCGCCGTCCACCGCCATCGCTCGCTTCCGCTGGAGTAGTCCAGGGTGTTTCCGTCGTGGAACTTGATGCCCGGGGAAACCATGATGAAGCGCACCAGCGGATTCCGCTCCGGGTAGTCCGCGTACCACTGCGTGCCGTACTCGCCCTGAAGCCCGGGGAGCCTGTTGGGCAGGCAGTTCACGATGTTGGCGATGTCGCCGTCGTGGCCGTCACTCTCGTGGTTACCAGTGACCACCTGGTAGGGAAAGTCCCCGCCTAGCTTGCCGGTGACCATGTCGCAGAAATCCTGTTCGCGCCCGGCTTCGTAGGAGAAGTCCCCGAGGGCCAGGTTCAGCTCGGGGCGGAGGCTTCCGATCGCGTCCAGAACCTTCCGTGCTCCCGTGCTCAGGCCGACGTCGCCCTGGGCTGTGAAATGGACAGCGGCTGGATCCGCGG
Source organism: Arthrobacter sp. 05T423 (assembly GCF_056396245.1). Lineage (NCBI taxonomy): Bacteria > Bacillati > Actinomycetota > Actinomycetes > Micrococcales > Micrococcaceae > Arthrobacter > Arthrobacter sp. 05T423. The sequence continues at coordinate 20,066 of NZ_JBFTLC010000019.1, read as the reverse complement.
GAGAGGAAGGTCCCGTTGGGGAGGAGGGCGCCCCGGACGACGGCGGCGGCTGAGGCCCCGCTTGGCACGCGGTCAGCAGCGCCAGCGTGAGAACGGCGGCCGGGGTGATGCCGTACCAGCTCCACGGTTTCGACGGTCCAGTCATGATCCCTCACATCACACGGAACTGAGCCTGATGCCGCGGCAGGCTGGGGAACGGGAGTCACTACTACTAGGCCATCAGGGTAATGCCGGCAGCGCCGGCAGGCCATAGGCAGCCCTTCGACCTTTCCGGGTGACAGCTTTCGGTGGCCGGGATCCTGTCCACGTCGGACGTCCTCCCTGGCCCGAAAGCTCGCCTGGATCACCAGCGTCTGGGGCGTCACGGGTTCCTAAGGCCACATCCGGGGCCCAGCGGGCGGCGCTACATTCCCGGCAGATCCAAAGTCTCGTAGACCTGGATGCTGGCGCCGGGCATCATGAGGTGCGGGTGACCCTCGAGCAGTGCCAAAGCTCCGTCCATGTCCTCCGCCTGCAGGATGCCGTAGCCGCCCACGCTCGCACTCGTGTCCGAGGTCCCCGCCTGGCTGACCTCCTTGCCGGCGCCCAGCGGCTGGCCCATGTCCACGATGCCGCTTCCTGCCCTGGACGCCCACTCCATCCAGGCCTTCATGCCCTCCTGCGCGGCCTCGGGTGAGCTCTCCGCCATCTGCGATTGTGCCGACTGCGGTGCGTTGTAAAGAACTACGAACTTCTTCATTGCCGGTCCTGTCCTTGGAGTGCGGGTCTTGGTGGCGGCCGTCTCCACGGCACAGCCCTCGCGCCACAGGTTGATCCTAGGGGGATTCGGGCGGCGGCGATACAGTTCAAGGGCCACCGTTCACGAAAACCTTGCCAGCCCGGACGGGCATTTCGCTGTGGGAAAACTTGGCCGAAAAGACCTGAAAAGCAAAGTTGAGCGTAGTACACTCAACTTAGCTAACCGTCTTCGAAAGGAGCTCTCTTTGGACGTCAAATTCACCACCAAGAGCCAGGAGGCTCTCTCGGCTGCCGCCATGAACGCCTCCACGGCGGGTAACCCGCAGGTCGAGCCAGCCCACCTGCTCAAGGCGCTGATGGATCAGCGGGAGGGCGTCGCCGTCGCACTCCTGCGCGCCACCGGAGCGGACCCGGACGCTGCCAGCGTGCAGGCGAGTACCGCCATCAAGGCGCTGCCCGCCACCTCGGGCAGCTCGGTCCAGCAGGCCCAGCTGTCCAGGCCCTCCCTGCAGGCGATTCAGAACGCGCAGAACGAGGCTGACAAGCTGGGGGATTCCTTTGTCTCCACCGAGCATCTGCTGCTGGGCCTCTCGGCAGGAAGCGACGGCGTGGGCAGGCTGCTGCGCGATGCCGGCGCCTCCCACGAGGCGCTGGCGGCGGCCCTCCCGGGTGTCCGCGGCGACCGCAAGGTCAACTCGCCGGATCCCGAGAACACCTTCCAGGCACTGGAAAAGTTCGGCACCGACCTCACCGCAGTGGCACGTTCAGGGAAGCTCGATCCGGTCATTGGCCGTGACAGCGAGATCCGCCGCGTGATGCAGGTGCTCAGCCGGCGGACCAAAAACAACCCCGTGCTGATCGGCGAGCCCGGCGTGGGCAAGACCGCCGTCGTCGAGGGCCTGGCCCAGCGGATGGTCGCCGGCGACGTGCCGGAGAGCCTCCGCGGCAAGACCCTGATCGCCTTGGACCTGGCGTCCATGGTGGCCGGCGCCAAGTACCGCGGCGAGTTTGAGGAGCGGCTTAAGGCCGTCCTTGAGGAGATCAAGAACTCCGACGGCCGGATCGTCACGTTCATCGATGAACTGCATACCGTGGTGGGTGCCGGGGCCAGCGGTGAAAGCGCCATGGACGCCGGCAACATGCTCAAGCCGATGCTGGCCCGGGGCGAGCTCCGCCTGATCGGCGCCACCACCCTGGACGAATACCGCGAGAACATCGAAAAGGACCCCGCCCTGGAGCGGCGCTTCCAGCAGGTGTACGTCGGGGAGCCCAGCGTGGACGACACCATCGGCATCCTCCGGGGCCTGAAGGAACGGTACGAGGCCCACCACAAGGTCGCCATCGCCGACTCCGCGCTCGTGGCTGCCGCCACGCTGTCCAACCGCTACATTTCCGGCCGCCAGCTGCCGGACAAGGCGATCGACCTCGTGGACGAGGCCGCCTCCCGGCTGCGCATGGAAATCGACTCAGCCCCGGAGGAGATCGACCAGCTGCGCCGCGCCGTCGACCGGCTCACCATGGAGGAGCTGGCCCTGCAGGGCGAGACGGACGCCGCGTCCGTGGAGCGCCTTGCTGCCCTCCGGGCCGACATGGCAGACAAGAAGGAGCAGTTGGCTGGCCTGAAGGCCCGCTGGGAGGCGGAGAAGGCCGGCCTGAACCGCGTGGGTGACCTGAAGGCCAAGCTGGATGAGCTGCGGTCCACGGCGGACAAGGCCCAGCGCGAAGGTGACCTGGAAACCGCGTCCCGGATCCTCTACGGCGAAATTCCGGCGCTGGAGCGCGAACTGAGCGACGCCGCCGAGGCCGAGGCCGCCGTCACCGACAAGTCCGCCCTGATGGTTGCGGAGGAGGTCACCGCCACCGACATCGCCGAGGTCATCGCGGCGTGGACCGGCATTCCGGCCGGCCGCATGCTCCAGGGCGAGAGCCAGAAGCTGCTGCACATGGAGGGGGAACTCGGCAGGCGGCTGATCGGCCAGTCCAAGGCCGTCACCGCAGTGTCCGACGCCGTGCGCCGTGCCCGGGCGGGTATCAGCGACCCCAACCGGCCCACAGGCTCCTTCCTGTTCCTCGGCCCCACCGGCGTCGGCAAAACCGAGCTCGCCAAGGCGCTCGCGGACTTCCTGTTCGACGACGAACGCGCCATGGTTCGGATTGACATGTCCGAGTACAGCGAAAAGCACTCCGTGGCGCGCCTCGTCGGCGCTCCTCCGGGCTACGTCGGCTACGAGGAGGGTGGCCAGCTCACCGAGGCCGTCCGCCGCCGGCCGTACTCCGTGGTGCTGCTGGACGAGGTGGAGAAGGCCCACCCCGAGGTGTTCGACATCCTGCTGCAGGTGCTCGACGACGGCCGCCTCACCGACGGCCAGGGCCGCACCGTGGACTTCCGCAACGTGATCCTGGTGCTCACCTCCAACCTGGGCAGCCAGTTCCTCGTGGACCCGACGCTGGATGCGAACGCCAAGCGCAGCGCGGTGATGGCAACGGTGAACGCATCCTTCAAGCCGGAGTTCCTGAACCGGCTGGACGAGGTGGTGCTGTTCGATCCGCTGTCCGTCGACGAGCTCGCGCGCATCGTCGAGCTGCAGGTGGCGGAGCTGGCCAAGCGCCTCCATGAGCGGCGGCTCGCGCTCGAGGTCACCGAAGGCGCCCGCTCCTGGCTGGCGATGTCCGGCTTCGACTCCGCGTACGGCGCCCGGCCGCTGCGCCGCCTCGTGCAGCGCGAAATCGGCGACCGGCTGGCCAAGGCCATCCTGGCCGGTGAAATCGCCGACGGCGACACTGTCCTGGTGGACACCGCCGCGGACCTCGGAGAGCTCACCGTCGAAGGACTGGAAGCATTCTCAGGGCCCGACGGCGGAGCCCCCATGGGCAGCGGACTCACCGTCCGCCGCCGGGACTAGCGGGCCGGGAGTCCGTGGGGCAGAGGGCTAGGGCAACAGGCTTGCCTTGATGATGTTGCCGGCGGAGGTGACATAGCAGTCCACGCGGCGGTCACCCTTGGCCCAGCTGGCCGTGCTCGGGTAGGCGAGACGGTAGTTCAGGTTGTAGGCGTTGGATTTCTCCGTCAGGGGCGCCGCCTGGCACGTCTCCCTGGCCCTGGTCTTCATGGCGTCCCGGCCCGGGTATGCGTCACTGCCGGCGTAGTGGGTGACCGCCACCAGCTGGGCGGAATGGTCGGTGCTGCAGGCCACAACCGTGGACTTGGACGCTTCGGGGTCAAAGTCCTTGAAGCAGTCGCCTGCCCTGAAGTCCAGCGGGCTGACGCTGGCCAGCGGCAGGCTGGGCCGGGGCGATGCGACCGGCGGGGCGGGAGCAGGCCCCGCCGCAGCCGCGCCGGGCCTGGCCGCCTGCAGGGTGGCGCCGGCGAGAAGCGACGTCAGAAGCCACACAAGCAGGCCGCCCACCACAAGCAGCGCAGCGACGAAACCGGTCTTTAGCAGGGTTTGCCGGACCTCGGGTTGCGAGAGCCGGGAGCGGAGCAACCCGGCGAGGCGGGCGGCCCGCGCACCGAGGTTGGCCGTCTTCGACTCTGCCGGTCCACGATTGGCTGCTTCGGGCGCTGCCGGTTCGCGGTCGGCCAGCTTGGTCTGTGCCCGTTCGCTCGCGGCCGGCTCGGGCTGCACGGCGATGGTGCGGGCCGGCCCGCGCTCCCCGTCACGGATGGGATCGTTGTCATTCATATGGGGGCGGCACCCCTTTCCTGGCGTTGGCTCGGCGGTGGGCATCCGGCACTCTGCGTTTCCGCGGTGTGGCCCTGCGGCCAATTGCCGGATCCCCATGCCCGCTTAATTCAGTCGTTCAGGAGACTCTATCGAACAAAAAAATCCTGCGGGCCCCGGATTGTCGCGGAGAAGTGGGCCCCGACAGCCTCCGGAGGCTCCCTGGCGAGCAGATGCCGCCGAAAGCATGTAATCTAGGGGTACGACAAATTGACCAAACATTCCGGGGCCTCACCGATCGCCAAAGGTGACCACCTCCGGTCCAAGTACAAAAGGGGGTCACGCCATGGGGCGCGGCCGTCAAAAGGCAAAAGCTACCAAGCAGGCTCGGGACATCAAGTACTACTCCCCGAACACCGATTATTCGGCTCTACAGCGAGAGCTCACGGGTCCGGGAAGTCGTACCACGAGCCATTTCGCGAATGAACCGGTCGAACCGGACTATTCAGCCTACGTGGATAAGTACGCGGACGATTTGGATGAAGACGACGACGAGGTAGACAGCCGTCGTATCGGTTAGTCGTTCCCGCTGAACTGCCGGAAGGCAGTCGGTTGCATGCCGCCGTCGTACACCTCCCGGGCATTTCCCGCATTCGGGTTACCGCTCCGGGTGTCGCCACAATTATCAAGGCCCTTTGGGCGTGCCAGTCTTTGGCGTGCCCAAGGGGCCTATTGTGTTGGCCGCGGGCTGCCCCTTGGAAACCGCACCTCTTAGAATCCGTACCTCTTAGAATCCGCACCCCTGACGAACTAGGCTGGAAAGAATTCAGCCTACGAAAGGGTACCGACGCATGGTGCAACGCAGCGGGTACAGCCCCGGGGAGCTCTGCTGGGCGGACGTCCAGACGCCTGACGTGGCCGCGGCCAAGGCTTTCTACTCCGCCGTCTTCGGGTGGCGCTTCGAGGACCTTCCCACTCCGGACGGCCGCAGCTACGCGAAGGCATTCCTGGATGACGACCTCGTAGCGACGGTGGCGCCGCAGCCGCAGCCGGGCGGTTCACAGCGGCCCGCGCGGTGGAACATCTACTTCGCCGCGGACGACGCCCGGTCCACCGCAGAAGAAGCCCGGCATGCAGGCGGCACGGTGCAGTTCGGACCGGAGGAGATTGCGGACACGGGCACCATGGTGTTCGTGGAACCGCCCGGCGGCGGCGCCACCGGCATCTGGCAGGCGGGAACCCACCCGGGCAGCGGGCGGCATAACGAGCCCGGCGCGTTCGCCTGGGCCGAACTGGTCACGCCCGAGCCGCAGGCCGCCGTCGGATTTTTCCAGCAGCTGTTCAGGCACGAGGTGACGGAATACCCGCAAGACGACGGCGGAACATACACCACGCTGCTGGTGAACGGCACGGAGGTGGCTGGAATCGCCCCCGCACCCGAGGAGGACGAGGATGACGACGGCGGCAGCCGGGGCTGGCAGGTCTACTTCGGCGTCTCCAGCGTCAAGGAAGCAGTCCTCTCGGCCGTGGCCGCCGGCGCCGAGGTGCTGGTGGAGCCGGAGTTCGAGGACGACGGCGGCACAATCGCCACGCTGAAGGACCCGCAGGGCGGCGTGTTCAGCGTGCTGGAGGTCTAGCCTTAAACGCCGAGTCCCCTGTACCTGCTGTGATACGGCAGGTACAGGGGACTCGTTGCGTTGGGCCCACGCCGGGAGGGTTCCCTGGCCGAGCTCGCGTGGCGAGGGGGCGGGTGGGGATTACGCGTAGGCGTTGACCAGTTGGACGGCGCCGCCGTCCACGCCCTTGGCGCCCTGCACGTAGTCCGGACCGGTCTTGATCACGGCGTCGGAGTCGGCGCTGACGGAACCCATGATCCAGGACGGCAGGCCGCGCTCGTTCAGGCGGGCCACGGCGGCGTCGGCGGCCTCTGCGGACACCACGGCCACCATGCCGACGCCGAGGTTCAGCGTGCGCTCCAGGTCGGGCAGCGGGACGCGGCCCAGTTCGGAAACGAGCTTGAAGATGGCGGGCAGCTCCCAGGTGGAGCGGTCAACCGTGGCCACGAGGCCCTGTGGGAGGACACGGGCCAGGTTGGCGGCGAGCCCGCCGCCGGTGACGTGGCTGAAGCCGTGCACGGCCTTCCCGGCGGTGACGGGGAAGGCCCGTGCCAGGTCCAGGCAGTCGGCGGCGTAGACGCGGGTGGGCTCCAGCAGTTCCTCGCCCAGCGTACGGCCGAGTTCGGAAACCTGGCGGTCCAGGGCCCAGCCGGCGTGGTTGATGACGCGGCGCACCAGGGAGTAGCCGTTGGAGTGGAGGCCCGAGGAAGCCATGCCGATCACCACGTCGCCGGCACGGACGCGGTCCGGTCCGAGCAGCGCGTCTGCTTCCACAACGCCGGTGGCGGCGCCGGCGACATCGTACTCGTGCTCGCCCAGCAGGCCGGGGTGCTCGGCGGTTTCGCCGCCAACCAGCGCGGTACCGGCCACGGAGCAGGCAGCAGCGATGCCGCGGACGATGTCTGCGATGCGCTCCGGAACCACCTTGCCGCACGCGATGTAGTCGGTCATGTACAGCGGCTCGGCGCCCACCACCACGATGTCGTCAACCACCATGCCCACGAGATCATAGCCGATGGTGTCGTGGATGTCCATGGCCTGGGCGATGGCCACCTTGGTGCCCACACCGTCCGTGGAGGTGGCGAGCAGGGGCTTCTTGTAGGTCAGGAGCTTCGAGACGTCGTACAGGCCTGCGAAACCGCCGACGCCGCCAATCACCGATGCATTGTGCGTCGCCTTGACGGCGTCCTTCATGAGTTCGACGGCGCGGTCGCCGGCTTCGACGTCCACACCGGCAGCCGCGTAGGTGATGCCGGCGCTGTTCTGGGCAGCATTCATGTCAGCAGTGGAGGAAGCGGAAGTCATCAGGACTCTTTCTTGTCAGCGCCGACGGTCGCAGCGTCGTGGTGGAGATCTGGCACGCGGTCGGCGTCGGTCAGCAGGTTCTCGAACTCGGAGTCCGGGCCCGGGTCACAGCCCGTGGCGCCCGGCTTCTCGGCAGGGTCCTCGGTGACGGGGATGCTGTTCGGGTTGCCCGGGGTGCCGGTGGCCGGTTCGATGGCGGCTTCCGCGGCGGGGTCCGTTGTTGAACCGGCGGCCGGAGCGGCGCCGGACGCGGCAGGCAGGCCGCCGAGGTCGGTGCGCTCAAGCAGGTTCTTGCCGAGCTTGTCGGCGCCGGGCAGCTCGATCGGATACTTGCCTGTGAAGCAAGCGGTGCAGAGCCGTTCCCGCGGCTGCCGGGTTGCGGCGATCATGCCGTCCTCGGAAATATAGGCCAGCGAGTCGGCGCCGATCGCCAGGGAGATCTCTTCGATCGTGGCGCCGTTGGCGATCAGCTCCGCGCGGGAGGCGAAGTCGATGCCGTAGAAGCACGGCCACTGCACCGGCGGCGAGGAGATCTTGACGTGCACGGAGGCGGCGCCGGCTTCGCGTAGCATCCGGACGATGGCGCGCTGGGTGTTGCCGCGGACGATCGAGTCATCCACCACCACCACGCGCTTGCCGCGGATCACGGACTCCAGGGCGTTGAGCTTCAGCCGGATGCCCAGCTGGCGCAGCGTCTGCGAGGGCTGGATGAATGTGCGGCCCACGTACGAGTTCTTGACGAAGCCGTGCGCGAACGGGATGCCGGATTCCTCGGCGTAGCCCACGGCAGCCGGGGTACCGGATTCCGGAACCGGGATAACGATGTCCGCTTCCTGCGTGTTCTCGCGGGCCAGCTGGCGGCCCATCTCTACACGGGATTCGTACACGGACCGCCCGGCAATCGCGGCGTCGGGGCGCGCGAGGTAGACGTACTCGAAAACGCAACCGGCCGGCGTCGGCTCCGCGAAGCGCTGGGACCGCACGCCCTGTTCATCGATGGCGATGAACTCGCCCGGCTCGATCTCGCGGATGAAGCTGGCACCGACGGTGGCCAGTGCGGACTGCTCGGAGGCCACCACCCAGCCGCGCTCCAGCCGGCCCAGGCAGAGCGGGCGGATGCCGAAGGTGTCGCGGGCTGCGTAGAGCGTGCCCTCGTCCATGAACACGAAGCAGAAGCCGCCGCGGATCTTGGGAAGGAGCTCGACGGCGGTTTCCTCGAGGGTCTTGCCCTCTTCGCCTTCGAGCAGCGCCGTCACCAGGGCGGTGTCCGAAGTGTTGCCCTGCTTCATTTCGCCGCTGAGCTGGCCGCCGTTGCGTTCCAGGATCATGGCGTTGAGTTCGGCGGTGTTGGTGAGGTTGCCGTTGTGTGCCAGGGCCACCGTGCCGGTGGCGGTAGCGCCGAGCGTGGGCTGCGCATTGGCCCAGTGGCTCGCGCCGGTAGTGGAGTAGCGGCAGTGGCCGACGGCCAGGTGCCCGGTCAGGGTGTTAAGCGTGGTCTCGTCGAAGACCTGGGATACGAGGCCCATGTCCTTGTAGACGTTGATCCGCTTACCGTCGCTGGTTGCTATGCCAGCCGACTCCTGACCGCGGTGCTGCAGTGCGTACAGCCCGTAGTAAGTAAGTTTTGCTACTTCTTCACCTGGTGCCCAGACGCCGAAGACGCCGCAAGCGTCCATAGGGCCTTTTTCGCCAGGGAGAAGATCATGAGAAAGTTTTCCATCGCCGCGTGCCACTGGTCGATTATCTCACGTCATCAGGTATGGAACTTCCGGCGGCCGGATTATGACCGCGGGCCGGGCTCGCCGCCGTCGTCCGGGGTCCGCTCCGGTGCGGGCTGGGGTTCAGGGGCCGGTGCGGTGCCCGGGTGCGCGGCTGGTGCCGTGTCTGGTGCCGTGCCTGCGGCAGGGTGCTCCGCTTCGGGCATGGCTTCGACGACGCCGCGGCGGGCCCGCCGGACGCTCGCACGGTCCAGCACCAGGGCGGCAATTGCGCCGAGAATCACACCGGCTGCCGCGCACGGCACCAGGAAAAAGCCATAAACGGCGCCGCGGTCGTAACTGGCATCGCCGGGCAGGGCGTATGCAATGACCGCCGCCGCGGCGAACCCCACCAGCCCGCCCAGGATCAGGAAGGGCACATACTTGGGGGCACGCCGGACGGTGATCGCGCGCCGTTCAGGATTTTCGCGCCGTTCAGGGGTGGGTTGGTCGGAAGACATGCCATCTAGCCTACTGTCATCCCGGCCGCAGGCCTGCCCGGCTGCTCAGGCCTGCGGGCCCGCCTGCACCAGCCGCTGCCGCTGTTCGCCCAGGACGTCTCCGCCGGACATCCGCATGACGTCACCGGCCAACAGGTACGGGAAGCGTCCGGACAGCGCCACACCCTCCGGGGTGCCGGTGGTGATGAGGTCGCCGGGTTCGAGCACCATGTACTGCGACAACCGGCGGACCAGTTCTGCAGGCCCAAACACCATGTCCGCCGTCGAGCTGTCCTGCCTGACCTCGTCATTGACCCAGGAAGCGAGGCGGATATCGTCAGCCTCCACCGCCGCCGCGGGCACCAGCCATGGCCCCACCGGATTGAATGTGGGGCAGGACTTGCCGAGCGACCACTGCGGCCCGGAGTGCTCCAGCTGGTACTCGCGTTCGGAGACGTCGTTGGACAGGACGTAGCCGGCGATGCAGTCCGCCGCCTCGGCGTCGGATGCCAGGTAGCTGGCCCGCCGGCCGACGACCACACCCAGCTCCACCTCCCAGTCCACCCGCTGCGCACCCCGCGGGATGACGACGTCGTCGTCCGGGCCAACCACGGTGTTGGGGTGCTTGAAGAAGATGATCGGCCGCTCGGGCACTGGAAGGCCGGATTCGGCGGCGTGCGCGGCGTAGTTCAGCCCCACCCCGATCACGGCACCGGGCCTGGCGATGGGTGCGCCCACCCGTTTGCCGTCGACCGTCATCCGGGGGAGCCCGCTCAGGTCCAGTTCAGTGAGCTGGCCGGTCCAGGCCTGCAGGAAGTCCCCGTCGATGTCCCGGGTGACCGGCCGCAGGTCGTAGGCCTGGCCGTCGTCGTCGATGACCACCGGTACCTCGTTGCCCGCCGGGCCAATGCGCATCAGCCGCATTTTGTCTCCTTTTCAGCTGCCGCGGTAGGTGGAGTAGGCAAAGGGGCTCAGCAGCAGCGGCACGTGGTAGTGCTCGGTGCCGGTGACCTCGAAGACCAGGTCCACCTCCGGGAAGAACGTCGTGCCGCCCTGCTGGGCGTAGTAGTCGCCGGTGGCGAAATTCAGCCGGTAGTTGCCGGGGGCCAGGACCTCCGGTCCCAGGTCCTTCGCGCGGCCGTCCGCATCGGTGGTGCCGTTGCCCAGCTCTGTCCAGCTGCCGCCGTCGTTCGCATAAAGCACGACGGCGATACCCGCCGCCGGGCGTCCGGCGCCGGTGTCCAGAACGTGGGTTGTCACGTGTGAAACGCTCATTCGGTGATCACTCCTTCCAGGCGGAGCAGCGCGATTTCCCGCAGCTGCTGCGCGACGATGGCGTCTTCCTGCGCCGGGGTGTTGGCCAGGCGCTCGTTCAGCGCTGCCAGGATTTCAGGGGCGGTGCGGCCGGCGGCGCGGATCAGGAAAACCCGGCCGAACTTTTCCTCGTAGGCGCGGTTGCCGCGGGCGAGGGCGTCGGCAACGTCCGTGTCCGCCGGGTCAGCGCCGGCCTGCTCCGACCTGGACATGGCGGCTTCGGTGGTCTGCGCGGCGGGGCGTTCACCGATCCTCGGGTGGTGTGCCATGGCGCCTTCCACCTCGTCCGGAGTGAACGGCGCGGCAGCACCCCGGGCTCCGTCAAGGAGGTCCTGAACGGAACTGAAAGGGCGCGCACCGGCGATTTGGTCCACCCAGCGCGGGACGTCGATGCAGGGGCGCAGGACTGCGTTGGCAGCGTCCCGGTCCGCCGCATTGAATTCGGCAAGCTTCACGTTGTGATCCTCAAGCAGATGCTGGCATCCATGGTGACGGCTATGCGGAGGTCCGGGTCCTCTCCCGGCGAACCAACACCCCATACTGGAGCCTCGGGTTCCGCATCATGGAACTGTTATTTCAGCATACGTAATAGTGAAGCCGAGTAAGTCCGCCGGTGTCAAGAGACTACCGCAGGGGCTGAGCCCGGGCGGATGCCGGCGCTCTCCCAGCTTTCGCGGTTTTTAGGCCGATCCTCCGTCAGCTTTCGCGGCTTTGTGGCGAACGCTCTCTCAACCGGTGAAGGAGGGTTGGGGTTTTTCCTGCAGGAGGTGAGAGTGGGTTTCGCGGGACCGGGCGCGGGGCGGGCCGGGATGGAGGGTGGTTGGGGGGCCTCGAGGGTCCAAGAATTGTCAAAGCTCGGAGAAGTAGCCTGTTCAAGCGCGGCTATCCGCCGCGGCACCGTTCCGCCCGGAAGATAATCGGATATGCAGATCCTCGTGGTTGAAGATGACGAATCCGTTGCCGCCGGCGTGCTGGAGGGCCTGACCCGGGCCGGCTTCCAGGCCCGGCATGTCGCCGACGGGGCAGGGGCGCTCGCCGAGGTTCGGAGCTCCAGCCCGGATTTCGTGCTCCTTGACCTGGGCCTGCCGGACATGGACGGCACGGACGTCTGCCGGTCCATCCGGTCCCTGACCATGACGCCGATCATCGTGGTCAGCGCGCGTGACGAGGAAATCGACCGCGTGCTGGCCCTGGAGCTCGGGGCGGACGACTACCTGGTGAAGCCGTTCGGAATGCGGGAACTTATCGCGCGGATCCGGGCCGTCGCGCGCCGCACGGCCGACCCGCAGTCCGACACCCCCGCGCCGGCCGACGGCGCCCGCGTCATCGGGGCGTTGAGCATCGACCAGCGCTCGCGGAGGGTCCTGGTGGCCGGGACGGAAATCCACCTCACCGCCAAGGAATTCGAGCTCCTCTACTACCTTGCGGAGGATCCCGGCGCCGTGTGCCAGCGCAGCGACATTCTGCACGCGGTGTGGGACGGCACCTGGTACGGAACCACCAAGACCCTGGACGCGCACGTGGCAGCCATCCGGAAGAAGCTCGGCGACCCCCGCTGGATCGAGGCGGTGCGCGGCGTCGGATTCAGGCTGGATGTGCCCGGATGAGGTGGCGGCTGATCGGGGCGTTCATGGCCATCACCCTGCTCGTGGTGCTGGTGCAGGACATTCCGCTGGGCAGCTACCTCGTCCGGGTGGAACGCGACCGCCTCGCCACCTCGCTGGAACGCGATGCCTTCCTGCTCAGCGGGAGGGCGCGGCAGCTGCTCGAAACGGGCGGTCCCGCGCCCGGGGCGGTGGCCACGGCCGTCCGCGATTACGGCCGCGCCAGCGGTGCCCGCGTGGTGGTGGTGGACCGCGCAGGTACAGCTGTGGCAACGTCCGACGACGACCAGTCGGCTACCGGGGCCGCTTACCTTTCGCGCCCCGAAATTGCCGCCGCGCTCGCCGGCCAGATCACCTCCGGCCAGCGTCACTCGGAGACCCTGGGGTTCGACCTCGTGTACGTCACGGTTCCCGTGCTCAGCGGCGAGAACATCACCGGTGCCGTCCGCCTCACCTACCCGGCGTCGGTGGTGGATGACCGGGTGTCCGGCCAGCTGAGGGTGATGTGGGCGGTTGCGGGCATCACTGTCCTGCTTGCCGGGCTGCTGGCCTACCTGATGGCGGGCGCTGTGACCCGGCGGATCAAGCGGCTGCAGAAGGCCACGGAACTGCTGGCGGAAGGCAACCTGGCCACCCGCACCGAGGAGGAGGAGGGTCCGCCGGAGCTGCGGACACTGGCCCGGTCCTTCAACCAGATGGCGGACCGGCTGGAGCACCTGCTGCAGCAGCAGAGGGGATTCGCGAGCGATGCGTCCCACCAGCTCCGCACCCCGCTGACAGGACTGCGGCTGCGGCTGGAGAACGCCGTGGACGCGGTGGGCAACGATCCCGGCGGCGCACGGGTCATGGTGGCTGATTCCCTGGAGGAGACGTACCGGCTACAGCGGATCATTGACGGCCTGCTCCTCCTGAGCCGGGCGGATAGCCGACACGTGGACCGCGAGGATGTGGACCTCAGCGAGATTGCCCGGAATCGCGTGGAGCAGTGGGAGGCGCTGGCGGAGGAAAGCGGAGTGCGCACAGTTCTGGACGCTGCTCCGGAGGCCAGGGTAACGGCTATGCCCGGTGCGGCCGAGCAAATTATCGACAACCTGATCGACAACGCCCTGGCCGTGGCGCCGTCGGACTCAGAGATCCGTCTGGTGGTGCGGCCGGACGCCGCCGCCGGCGGCTATGAGCTTCACGTGCTCGACGACGGCCCCGGGCTTTCCCAGGACGACCGGCAAAAGGCTTTCAACCGCTTCTGGCGTGGCCAGTCGACGTCCGAGGGCAGCGGCCTGGGTCTGGCCATCGTGCAGCAGCTCGCCGAGGCCAGCGGCGCGGCTGTGTCCCTCGAAGCCAGGCCCGGCACCCCTGGCCTGGACGCCCGCGTCACCTTCAGGGCCGCTGCGCGCCCCTGAAAAGACTTTGACCATCGCGCTGCCAGCAGATGCACCGTAACGGGTTTCGCCATATTCTGGCCGAGTGGATACAAGCACCGTGAACTCCGGCGAACAGGTTGACAGGCAGTCGCGCATTCTCAAAGCGGCGCTGGACCTGCTATCACGGCACGGCATCGCAGGTATCAATATGCGCGCCGTGGCGCGCGAAGCCGGCGTCGCGCTGGGGCTCGTTAACTACTACTACGAAGACAAGTCCAGCTTGATCCGTGCGGCCTTGCGCCGGATCGACGAGCACGACCTTATGCTTGTAGCGCCCGACCCGGAGTCGCCCCCGGACGAGCAGCTCCGTAAGGCCCTCCGGCGCGTTGCCGGCCCGGAATTGCTGACCACGGAATATCTGTCTCTGCGCCTCCATCTTTGGGCGCTCGCGCAAGCCGATGAGGACTTCGGGCTGATCAATGCCGCGGCGTTCGAGCGGTATCTCAATGGACTGGCGACGCTGATAGGAAATGCCAAACCCGAGCTTTCCGGCGACGAATGCAGGGAGCGGGCAGCCGACATCGTCGTCGTGCAAAACGGGATGTGGCTGACGTCGCTCCTTGGCGTAGACGAGGCCTCCATCCGGAGGAGCCTCGCCCGAACCGAACAGATCGCCTTCGCCGGCTAGCGGATACAAGCCCCAACTAAAACAAGCCCAGCCCGGCCAGCGGCGGACTCTTTCAAAAATTTCTTGAACATCGGTTCAGTTTTAACCTTGAACGCTTGTTCAAGGTGCACTAGTCTGCATGTGTATGACCTACACCACACAAGCGGGGTCCCGCGGAAATAAAGGCGTTTCCCCGGCGGCTTCCTGCCTGCGGCTCAGGGAACAATCCACTCGCCGCAACTCCCCGACCATTCCGTCAAACCTCACACCGGCTTAAGAGCCCGCCACGTAAAGGCCCGGACCGAACCCACGGACCCGGCCTTCGTAATGAGCGCTGATCTGCACCAGTTAGAAGGAGATTTCGCATGACAGAGACCAATTATGACTACGTCATCGTCGGTGGCGGAAGCGCGGGTTCCGTGCTCGCCAACCGCCTGAGCGACGGAGGCCAGAGCAGCGTCCTGGTTCTGGAAGCCGGACGAAGCGACTACCCCTGGGACCTTTTCATCCAGATGCCCGCAGCGCTGACTTTCCCCAGCGGCAACCCGTTTTATGACTGGCGCTACGAGTCCGATCCCGAGCCCCACATGGGCGGCCGGCGCGTGGCGCACGCCCGCGGCAAGGTCCTGGGCGGCTCCAGCTCCATCAACGGCATGATCTTCCAGCGCGGAAACCCGCTGGACTACGAGCGCTGGGGCGCCGACGCCGGCATGGAAACCTGGGACTTCGCGCACTGCCTGCCGTACTTCAACCGGATGGAAAACGCGCTGGCCGCCGATCCCGGCGATGAGCTGCGCGGACACTCCGGCCCGCTGGTGCTGGAGCGCGGCCCTGCCACCAACCCGCTGTTCCAGGCTTTCTTCGCCGCCGCCCAGGAAGCCGGTTACCCGCTGACCGACGACGTCAACGGCTACCGCCAGGAGGGCTTCGCCGCGTTCGACCGCAACGTCCACAAGGGCCAGCGGCTCTCCGCCTCCCGCGCCTACCTGCGGCCCGAATTTGGCCGGAAGAACCTGACCGTCCTGACCCGTGCCCTCGTCACCAAGGTCAACTTCAAGGGCAACGTGGCCACCGGAGTCACCTACCGCCGCAACGGCAAGACGCACCAGGTGACCGCGGGTGAAGTGATCCTGGCCGGCGGCGCCATCAACACCCCGCAGCTGCTCCAGCTCTCCGGCGTCGGCAACGCCGCCCACCTGAACTCCCTTGGTATCAACTCCGTGGTGAACCTTCCCGGCGTCGGCGAAAACCTCCAGGACCACCTCGAGGTCTACATCCAGCATGCCTGCACCCAGCCGGTCTCCATGCAGCCGGCCCTGGATCTGTGGCGTTACCCGCTGATCGGGCTGCAGTGGATGCTGGGCCGGAAGGGTCCGGCCGCCACCAACCACTTCGAGGGCGGCGGGTTCGTCCGCTCCAACGAGGACGTGGCCTACCCCAACCTGATGTTCCACTTCCTCCCGGTCGCCGTCCGTTACGACGGCCAGAAGGCGGATGCCAAGCACGGCTACCAAGTGCACATCGGGCCCATGTACTCCGACGCCCGCGGCAGCCTGAAGATCAAGTCCACCGATCCCACGGTGCACCCGTCGATGCTGTTCAACTACCTCTCCACCGATCAGGACCGCCGCGAATGGGTCGAGGCGATCCATGTTGCCCGCGACATCCTCGGCCAGTCCGCCATGGGTCCCTTCAACGGCGGCGAGCTTTCTCCCGGCCGGGCCGTGCAGACCGACGCGGAGATCCTTGACTGGGTGGCCCGCGACGCCGAAACGGCACTGCACCCGTCCTGCACCGCGAAGATGGGCCCGGACTCCGATCCCATGGCCGTGGTGAACCCGCTGGACATGACCGTGCACGGCACCAGTGGCCTCCGCGTAGTGGACGCCTCCGCCATGCCTTACGTCACCAACGGCAACATCTACGCCCCGGTGATGATGCTCGCCGAAAAGGCCGCCGACCTGATCGCCGGCAAGGCGCCGCTGGCGCCCCAGCACGCCGAGTTCTACCGGCACGGCGTGAGCCCGCTCGAACGCGGCGGAGCCGCGGCAGCCGAAACCGTTGCGGCGAAGGGCTAGGGCATGAGCATGACGATCGATACCCAACTGGAGCTCGCCCGGGGCCTGTACATTGACGGCGCCTGGCAAGAGGCATCCGACGGCGGGACCACCACCGTGCGCTGCCCGGCGGACGGGCGCGTGGTGGCCGTCGTCGCCTCCTCGACGGTCGAGGATGCGGAGCGGGCGATCGCCAGTGCCCGGGCCGCGTTCGACGACGGCCCGTGGCGCCGGCTCACGGACATCGAACGAGGTGCGGTCATGCTCCGCGTCGCGGACCTCCTTGAGCGGGACAAGGCCGCCTATGCGCTTGCCGAGGCGCTCGATACGGGCAAGCGGCTGGTGGAGGCCGAGTATGACATGGACGATATCGCCGCGTGCTTCCGGTACTACGGCAAGGTGGCCGGGCTCGACGCCGGCCGGGTCATCGACACCGGCCGGGCGGATGCCATCAGCCGGGTCGTGTACGAGCCGCTCGGGGTCTGCGCGCTCATTGCGCCGTGGAACTACCCGCTCCTCCAGGCGGCGTGGAAGGTGGCGCCGGCGCTCGTTGCGGGGAACTCGTTCGTGCTCAAGCCCAGCGAGCTCACGCCGTCCACGTCGATCCTGCTCATGGAGACCCTCGCCGAAGCCGGCGTCCCGGCCGGCGTCGCGAACCTGGTGACCGGCAGAGGGTCGAAGGTGGGCGTACCGCTTAGCTCCGACCCGCGGGTGGACCTCGTCTCACTCACCGGAGGGCTCTCGACGGGGCAGACGATCATGGCGGCCGCCGCCGAGACCGTGAAGCGCGTCGCGTTCGAGCTCGGCGGTAAGAACCCGAACGTCGTCTTCGCGGACGCGGACTGGGACGCCGCCGTCGACAACGCCCTGACCGCGGTGTTCCTACACTCCGGCCAGGTCTGCTCGGCAGGGGCACGGCTCGTCGTCGAGGAGACGATCGCCGAGCGTTTCGTGGCCGAGGTGGTCCAGCGGGCGAAGCGGATCCGCATGGGCGGCCCCTTCGATCCGGACGCCGAGACCGGGCCGCTCATCTCAGCAAAGCACCGCGAGCAGGTCCACGCCTACGTCCAGGCCGGGATCGCGGAGGGCGCGGAGCTCTTGTGTGGGGGCTACATCCCGGAGGAGGGGCCGCTCGCCGACGGATACTTCTACCCGCCCACCGTGCTCGGCAACTGCCGGTCAGGCATGAGCGTGCTGCTGGAGGAGTCGTTCGGCCCCGTGCTGACCGTTGAGACGTTCCGGACCGAAGCCGAGGCTGTCGCGATCGCCAACGACACCGAATACGGCCTGGCCGGCGCGGTGTGGACGTCGGACGCGTCGAAGGCGCAGCGCGTCGCGGGCGCCCTCCGGCACGGAACTGTGTGGATCAACGACTACCACCCGTACGTCCCCCAGGCGGAATGGGGCGGCTTCGGGAAGTCGGGGATCGGCCGTGAGCTCGGCCAGGCGGGCCTGGCCGAATACCGCGAAGCCAAGCACATCTGGCAGAACATCGCCCCCGCCCCGAGCGGTTGGTTCGGCTCAGCTCCCGGAGAAACTTCGGAGGAGACGAGGGCCGGCGCAACCGGCTAGGGATCAGCTTTGGGGGAGACGGCCGGGCGCTGCAGCGCGGTGCCCGGCCGTCGATACACCTGCGTGCGATTTCACGTGGGTGTAGTGTTACCCGCGTCCAAAGGCGGCCGCGGGTCATCACCATCGTGCTTTTCTGAAATAGGAGTTCAGATGTTGGAACCCAGCAAGAGTACTGATTCAAGCGGCATGGACGAGTTCGGCTATGCCCAGACCCTGGACCGGAGCATCGGCAAGTTCGCCAGCTTCGCCGCAGGCGTCAGCTACATCTCCATCCTCACGGGTGTTTTTCAACTGTTCTACTTTGGTTTCTCCATGGCCGGCCCGGCCTACGCCTGGTCCTGGCCCATCGTTTTCGTCGGCCAGCTGATGGTGGCGCTGTGCTTTGCCGAGCTGGCAGGCCGATACCCCGTGGCCGGCTCGGTCTATAACTGGGCCAAACGCCTCGCCTCAGGCACCTCGGCCTGGCTCGCCGGCTGGCTGCTGCTGCTGTCCTCCATCATGGCGCTGGGGTCCGTGGCGCTGGCCCTGCAGATCACCCTGCCGCAGCTGTGGTCCGGATTCCAGATCATCGGAGACGGCACCGGCCCCTTTGACTTCGCCGTCAACGGCGTGGTCCTGGCCACCATCATGATCACCATCTCGACGCTCATCAACGCCTTCGGCGTGAAGCTCATGACCCGGATCAACAGCATCGGCGTGTTCGTCGAGCTGATCGCGGCCGTGCTGCTCATCCTCGCGCTGGGCTGGCACGTGGCGCGGGGACCCGAGGTCTTCTTCGACACCGCCGGGTTCGGCGAAGGTCACGACCTCGGCTTCTTCGGCGTGTTCCTCATCGGCGCCATGGCCTCCGGCTACGTCATGTACGGCTTCGACACCGCAAGCTCCCTCGGCGAGGAAACGAAGGACCCGAAGCGCACCGCGCCCAAGGCCATCCTGCGCGCCGTTACGGCATCCTTCCTGCTGGGCGGGCTGATCCTGCTCTTCGGCATCCTGGCCGCACCGGACCTCACCGACCCCAAGATCGGCGCTGCCGACGGCGGCCTGCAGCACATCGTGCTCTCCGTCCTCGGCGGACCCTTCGGCAAGGCCTTCCTCGTGTGCATCGTGGTGGCCGTGATGGTCTGCACGCTGGCCGTTCACGCCGCTGCCATCCGCATGATGTTTGCCATGGCGCGGGACAACAACCTGCCGTTCAGCCGGCAGCTCAGCAAGGTGGATCCGGTCCGCAAGACCCCCACGGTTGCGGCCATCGTGATCGGCGTGCTGGCGGTCATCCCGCTGCTGGTGAACGTCACGCAGCCGGCGATCTTCACGATTCTGTCCAGCATCAGCATCGTCCTGATCTACCTGTCTTACCTGCTGGTCACGGTCCCCATGCTGCGCAAGCGCCTCCTGAAAAAGTGGCCGGGCGCCGGAGACCACTCCGAAGCCGGCTTCAGCATGGGCAAGTGGGGACTCCCGGTGAACATCCTCGCGGTCCTGTGGGGCGGTGCCATGACGCTGAACCTGGTCTGGCCGCGGCAGGAGATCTACAACTCCGTGCCGCCGTTCGAGTGGTACTTCCAGTGGGGCGGCGTTCTCTTCGTCGCGGCAGTCACCATTGGCGGAGCGCTGCTCTACCGACTGAAGATCAGGCACCAGACGGGCGTCCTCGCCGAGCATGCCGCACCGCTTCCGGTGCCTTCGCGGGATCTGCCCGTCCGGGCTGACATCAGCACCACGGCGGGCGGAATGTCCGGTCCGCGGGACGAGGATTTGGAACCCCAGCAGGTCGGCTAGATTTGGCAGAGAGGTGCCGCAGCCAAAGGGCCCCGGGCTCAGGAAAGGAACACCAGGTCATGGTTCATAAAGTGAAGGCAGTTGTTGTCAGGGCGAAGGATGCTCCGGTGTCGGTGGAGACGATCCTGGTGCCGGATCCGGGGCCGGGGGAGGCGTTGGTGGACGTCCTGACGTGCGGGGTGTGCCACACGGAT
>NZ_JBFTLC010000018.1:0-98932 GCF_056396245.1 Arthrobacter sp. 05T423 | reverse complement strand
GGAAAACACGGCTACGATTAGACACCGGAAGGGTGCTCCTTCGCTCGGCAGAATAACGGTCTCGACAACCACTATTTTCCCAGCTCAGAGCACCCTTCCCCTGTTTAAACACGCACCCAGAAACGCCGCCTCATGAAAAGCCGAGGCTAGAGGAGGACGCCGCTCCACGTGGGGCGGCGCCATTTCCTCCGGTGCCGGGTTCCGGGAGGGTAACGGGCCCGGATGTACAGTGGTGCTGGCGGGCAGATTCCACATGTCCAGTACCGAGAAATCCGGGGTATGAGTGTGAACGAGTACGAGGCTTCACTGATCATCAGGGCCGGAGCAGAGCTGCTGCGCGCGGCTTCGTCTGATCCCCGCTCGGAGGAAGGCTACGATGCCGTCAAGGCCAACATCTCGGAGGCCCTGGAAGGCATAGCGGAAGCCCTTTCGAACTTTGAGGCCGGCTCGGGAGCACCCAGCCGTTCAATCGGCTGGGTTCAGGACCTTCACCGGGTGGCGGACGACATAGTGCAAAGGTAGCGGCCGCCGAAGGACCGGCCGCAGCCCTTTCCCCAGGCCTGGCAGCGCAACCCGTAGCCCAGTTCCGGCTGGACCGCGGGCATTCCCGCGCCGGGCGCCAGGTGCGTCAGCTACTTGGCCGTCAGTTCCTTCCGGCGGAACGTCCCGCCGATGGAGAGCTTGCGGCCGTATTCGATGGAACCGTAGCGGAACAGGTGCACGGCCAGGCGCAGGATCAGGATCCCGACGATAAACACTTCGGCGATCACGATGGCTGATTCGACGGGCCCGAGGGTCCCAAAGCCATTGCGGAGCAGTGCGGTGACGGGGGCGGTGAGCGGGAAGTAGGTGAAGACCTGGACGATCAGGGCGGTTGGGTCGCTGATGATGAGGCTGACGGCGTAGAAGGGAACGAAGATCAGCGCCATCAGCGGCCCGAAGATGGTGCCGGCTTCCTTGGCCGTGGGCATGATCGCGCCGATGGCAACGAGCACACCGGTGAACAGCGTGAACCCGCCCAGCAGCAGCAGCGCCCCGGTGATCATCGGGACGGGCTCGAACACCAGGGAGGACAGGTCGAGGTCGGGCAGGGCCACGGAGTCGCGGAACGCGAAGTAGCCGACGGCGATCGGGGTGAGGAACACCGCCACCTGGAGAAGCCCGACGGCGAACAGGGAGATGATCTTGCCGGTCACCAGGGTGGTGGGGTTCAGGGTGGTCAGGATCATCTCCGTGACCCGGTTTTCCTTTTCCTCCAGCGTGCTGTTGAGCATCTGGTTGGACAGCAGAATCATGCTGACGTAGAAAATGACCAGGAAGATCAGCGGCGGAATTACTGAGCCGATCCCGCCGGAGACGCGGCCGTCCCGGTACGTCTCGGCGTCGAACTTCACTCCCCCGGTCAGTGCGGCGGTGACTTCCGGCGAGTTGACCCGGGACTGGGCTGCGGTGACGAGAAGCTGCTTGGCCACGGCCTCGTACTTGCCGTTCTCGAACATGCCCTTGTCCGCGCCATAGACCTTGACCGGTTCTGTGGCCGGGTTTGCCGGGTAGGCGAAGTAGGCCTCGCTGCTGCCGTTCTTCACCGACTGGAGTGCGGCGCCGGGGTCGGACGTCAGACTCCCGCCGGCGGCCTTGGCCAGGGGTGCCGGGATGAGACCGGAGGCGTCGGTGTAGGCGAAAGTCAATGCCGAGTTCTTCTGGGCGTCGGCGTTCGCGGAGGTGCTGGAGTTGCTGGCGTAAACGAGGGCGAAGATGATCGCGAAGACCACCGGGATGGCCAGGGTGGCGATCACGAACCCGCGCTTCTTGATGGTGCGCATGAATTCGAACCCGACGACGGTGCCCAGGTTGTGCTGTTTGAATGCTGTGCGTGCCATCGTCCTAGACCTCTGCCATTTCGTGCTGTTCCCCGTACACCTGGATGAAGATCTCCTCCAGCGACGCCCGTGCGGTGGCGAAGCTGCGCACCGCGACCCCGGCTCCGATCAGTTCCCGCAGGACCGCTGTTTCGCTGGCCCCGTCGGCCGGGGCCAGCTCGGCCTGCCCGGCGGCGTCGCGCACGACGTTGTAGAGGGCCGAGGCGGGCAGGATCCCGTCGTAGCCCAGCCGGTAGACGGTGCCGCCGAACTGGTCCTGGACTTCGGCGACGGTCCCGTAGGCCCGGGACGTGCCGTCCTTGAGCAGGATGACCCGGTCGCAGAGCCGCTCCACTTCCTCCATCTGGTGCGTGACCATGATGACCGTGGCCCCGGCGAGTTTCTGTTCCTCGATGATGTCCATCAGCAGCCGGCGGTTCACGGGGTCGAAACCCTTCGTGGGCTCGTCGAGGATGAGCAGGTCGGGGTCGTTCATGATGGTCACGCCGAGCTGGACCTTCTGCTGCTGGCCGCCGGAGAGCTTGTCCAGCCGGACGGCGGCCTTGTCGGCGATGCCGACCCGCTCCAGGTAGGTCTGGGACCAGGCGCGGGCCTGGTGTTTGCTCAGGCCCTTGAGCCGGCCGAAGTAGACCATCACGTCCAGGACGTGCTCTTTCTTGTACAGGCCGCGCTCCTCCGGCAGGTACCCCAGCCGCGCCCCGTCCCGGGGCTCGAAGACCTTCCCGCCGATGTGCAGGGTCCCGGCGGTGGGCTGGTAGATGCCCAGCAGCGCCCGCAGCGTGGTGGTCTTCCCGGACCCGTTGCTGCCCAGGAACCCGAAGGTTTCGCCTGCCCGGACATCGAAGGACAGGTCTTTGACGACCGTCGTCTCCCCGAAGTCCATGCGGAAGTTTTTGATGTGCACCAGCGGCTCTACCGCGTCCCCCAACGTCATGGACCCAGCCTAGCTGAAGCGGGTTCGGCTACCCAGGCTCCGGCGGCCCGCGCGTGGGAGCCCTACGGCGAGGTCACGGGGCTGTGGCAGCTGGCCAGGTGCTCGATCAGTTGGTCGGTCTGACCCTTGCGTGCCATGTCCAGGAGGCGGCGGTGCTTGGCCACGACACCAGCGGCCTTGGCTGCATCATTCTTGTATGAGCGGATGATTCGACGCTGCACAGGGTTTTCCCAAATGCCCCGCAGGGACTGCAAAAGGTATTTGTTGGGACATGGCTGCGCCAGCGCCAGGTGGAAGTCGGTGCTGGTGCGGAAGATTGCATCGAAATCGGTGTCCTGGACCGCGTCGGCCTCAGCCAGCGTCATTTCCAGGACGGCCAGCTCCATCGGGGTGTACTTGCCGTTGAAACGGCGGATGGCCAGTGCCTCAATCTCGCGTCGCACCTCGTAGACGTCCACGATCTCCGCTTCGCTGAGGATCTTCACAAAATAGCCGCGGCCGGGGATGAAATCGGCCATGCCCTCGTGGACCAGGCGTGTAAGTACGTCCCTGACCGGCATGCGGGAAACCCCGTACTGTGCGGCCAACTGGTCCTGGACCAGTTGCGCCCCGGGGGTGATGACCTCGTTGATGATGTCGTCACACACCCGCTCGTAGACGCGTTCACCCAATGGCCGGGCGTCGCGGACACCGACACCATTCATGTTTTGTTCCTCCTGGAAACTTGGCCGTCCAGAAGTTTTCCTGAACAACTTTGGGAAAGTGTTGCACTTCACTGTATCCCTTGGCTACGGTGTATCCAATCTCAAAGATTGGATACAGGAGCAATGGAGTCCCTACCCCACACGATCGAACGGATCCGCGGCATCGATTTTGCCGCTACCGGCAAGCAGCTCGGCCACCTGGTGATCGAGCATTCAAACAACGAGTACGACGGCGCCATTATCCCCGTCCCTATTGCCGTATTTGCCGGGTCCAAGGGCCCCACCGTCCTGCTGACGGCCGGCACCCATGGTGATGAGTACGAGGGCCAGCTCCTCCTCCACGAACTCGTCCGCGAGCTCGATGCGGAACGCGTTCAGGGGAGAATAATCGTCCTGCCATCGCTGAATGTGTTGGCGGTTCGCGAAGGCACGCGAGTATCCAAGGTGGACGGGGCGAACCTTAACCGTGCGCTGCCTGGCAGTGCGGCCGGGGGGCCGACCGCTCAGATTGCCCGGATCGTTGACACTGCTTTGTTGCCGCTGGCGGACTTCGCCTTTGACATCCATTCAGGAGGGGCCGTCAACGAATACGTCCCCTCGGCCTTTGTTTATGCCGGACCCAACCAGGATGCATGGGAGCGCAAAGTTGCGGCAGTCGAGGCGTTTGGACAGCCATATTGTGTGGTGGTCAAGTCGGACTTTGTTTCGGGCTCCCTCAGCGGGGCCGCGGACCGGGCGGGTGTCACCATGATCTCCACGGAGCTAGGTGGTCGCGGGACGGTCAATCGCCGGCTGCTCGCCGAGGCCCGTTCGGGCCTCTACCGGCTGTTGGCCCATGTCGGCGTCCTCCGCACCACCGGCGCCGGCGGCGCTCCTGTCAAAGACGTCGAGCTCCGCGAAGACGTCACCTATCTCCAGCTCGGTCCAGATGCGGCTGTCATGGCCCGTGCAGGGGGATTGTTTGAACCCGCCGTCGACCTTGGCCAAAGCGTGGCCGCCGGCGACCTGATCGGCCGTATCCACTTCATCGAGGAGCTGGACCGGCCGGCCCATGAATATCGGGCTCACACCGATGGACTCGTTACAACGCTGCGCCACCCGACCTTAGTACATACCGGCGGCACCCTGGTGAACATCGCCGTTCCCCTGGACTGTCCTTCACGATTGGAAAACTGACATGGCTTCATCACGACCGCACCGCATTGCCTTCACGGCGGCGGTGGCACTGGCGACCTTGCTCGCCGCCACCGGCTGCACCACCGCCTCACAATCCCTCAATAACGGATTGCCCACCCAGTCCGATGCCACCGCCTTCGACCCCTCCTCGGTCTCCAAGGACAATGCACTGGCGGCACTGGTCCCAGAGGCCATCAAAGCCAAGGGCACCCTGATCATCGGCTCGGACACCACCTATGCTCCAGCGGAATTTCTCGGCGGCGCCGACGGGCATACGCCCATGGGATTCGACGTGGACTTCGCCAAGGCGATCGGGGCAACATTGGGGCTGAAGGTGGACTTTCAGACTGCCGGCTTCGCCACGATCTTGCCGGGGCTGGGCACCAAGTATGACCTCGGCATGAGCGCATTTTCCATCACGAAGGAACGCCTGAAGGCAGTCAACTTTGTTGACTACTTCAAGGCCGGCACCATCTGGGCCGTGCAGAAAGGGAACCCGAAAAAGGTCAGCCTGGACGCGCTGTGCGGCCTAAAAATAGGCGTTCAAACCGGCTCAGTCCAGGAGAACCCAGATGTATCGGACCGTTCCAAGGCATGCGTTGCCGCCGGGAAACCCGCCCTCGACGTCATCAGCCTTGCCAACCAGACGGATATCACCACGCGCCTGGTCAACGGCGGTATCGACGCAATGGTCTCTGGCGGAACGACCATCACGTATGCGCTGAGCCAGACCGGCGGCACGCTCGAACTGCTCGGTGACCTGTACAACCCGGACCACAACGGCATCGCGGTGGCCAAGGCTGACATGCCCCTGGCCCGACTCGTCGCAAAGGTGATGAACAAGCTCATTGCAGACGGTGCCTACGCAAAGATCATGGATTACTGGGGCGTCGGAGTCCTCTCGGCTAAGCAGTCCGTTGTTAATCCGACGGTACAGCCATGACCTTCACGAGGCTCAGTACGCCTGAGCTCCGACAACATGGCACAGTCCATCCGCATGATGTGGTTCTGAACAAGGCCGTCCCGGTGAAGCATCCCGGTCGTTGGGTCGGCGCTGCCGTCATCATGCTTGCTATGGCCCTGCTGTTCCAGAGCCTGCTGACAAACACTAATTTCCGCTGGGACATTGTCGGGACCTACCTCTTTGACGTCCTGGTCCTCCGCGGCATCGGCTGGACACTGGTCTTGACGGTGTCCTCGATGGTCATCTCTATTGTGCTGGCGATTGTCCTGGCCCTAATGCGCCAGTCCGAGAACCCGCTGTTCCGGTACGTCTCCTGGGTGTGGGTATGGTTCTTCCGCGGCACCCCCGTCTACACGCAGCTGGTGTTTTGGGGGCTCATCTCGACCCTCTATCCCAAGATTGCTTTGGGCGTGCCGTTTGGACCTGAATGGTTCGCCCTTGACACCGCCACGGTCGTCAACGCCACGGTCGGTGCGATCGTGGGCCTGGGCCTGAACGAATCCGCCTACTTGGCCGAAATCTTCCGGGCCGGGCTGAAGTCCGTGGACAACGGCCAGATGGAAGCCGCCGAAGCCCTGGGCATGCGCCGCTCCAAGGTCATGTGGCGGATCATCTTGCCCCAGGCCATGCGCGTAATCATCCCGCCCACGGGCAATGAAACGATCGGAATGCTCAAAACCACCTCTCTGGTGCTTGCGATCCCCTTCACCCTGGATTTGACGTTCGTGACGAACACGCTTGCAAACCGCACCTACCTGCCCATTCCGCTGCTGATCGTGGCTGCGATTTGGTACCTGGTGATTACCTCGGCGCTCATGGTGGGCCAGTACTTCGTTGAAAAGCACTACGGAAAGGGCGTGGACAACGTCATGAAGGCACCCGTCAAGGCCACGCCAGCGGTGGCCGCGGCACACTCAAAGCCAGTGGACACCGCCGACGGAACCACGGATGGAGTCCAACCATGACGGACGCGGCATCAATCACCAGGCGGGAATTTACCCGCACCAAGCCCCTCGTGGACATCCAAGGCGTGCACAAGTTCTTCGGGGAACACCACGTCCTGAAGGGCATCAACATGACCGTGCGCCAGGGCGAAGTCTCCGTCATCATCGGACCTTCCGGGTCCGGGAAGTCCACGCTGCTGCGCTGCATCAACCTGCTCGAGACCATCAGTGCCGGCCGAATCTACGTCCACGACGACATCATCGGCTACCGCGACGCCAACGGGCGCCTCCAGGATCTGAACACCAAACAGATCGCGGCCCAGCGTCGGGAAATCGGTATGGTGTTCCAGCGCTTCAACCTGTTCCCGCACAAGACCGTGCTGCAAAACGTGATCGAGGCACCCGTCCAGGTTAGGCGAGAATCCAAAGCGGCGGCAAAACTAAAGGCCCTGGAACTGTTGGAGATGGTAGGGCTCAGCGACCGCGCCAACTTCTACCCCTCCCAACTGTCCGGCGGCCAGCAACAGCGCGTGGCGATCGCCCGCGCCTTGGCCATGGAACCGGAACTGATGCTCTTTGACGAGCCCACGTCCGCCCTGGACCCCGAACTGGTTGGTGACGTCCTGGAAGTCATGAAGAACCTCGCTAAGTCCGGCATGACCATGATTGTCGTCACCCACGAGATCGGCTTCGCCCGCGAAGTGGGCGACACACTGACCTTCATGGACGCGGGCGTCGTCGTCGAATCCGGCAACCCCCGCGACATCATCGCCAATCCCCAGCACCACAGGACCCAGGAATTCCTCTCCCGCGTCCTCTAACACCAGACCCAGCGACCAAGTGCCCCTCTGACTGCGTCACGGCCAGCCCGGCCGTGACGCAGTCACCGGCACCCGATCCACGGACACCACCTCATCAACCACACGATGGACAAGGACCTCATGACCACGAGCAACGCCACCCATCTTGAAAATGACCTGGCCGGCAGCCTCTGGATGCCGGCCGGTGCGTACTCTCCCAGCCTCATCATGTTCTCCATATGCCCATGAGTTGAAGCCAGATTCCGTGTGCCCCCGGGCCCTTTCGTTTCAAGCCACGATTTTCCGACCCGGGGAAGGTCTCGTCAGCGCCCGGCCCCGCGAGTACCTTTGTGCCATGACGGAAGACTTTGACCTCGACACGGACCAAACGCAGGAAATCGCGAACGATCCGCGCCGAATCGGGTACTGGTTCTTCAGGGCGCTCCATGACAGGGCAAAGAACCTGGACGACCTGCATGTGATCGTGACACCGGAGTCCCGTCCATTGTGGGGAGCCTTCGAAATCGCCGCAGCGCTGCTGGACTCCATCGAAGACCCCGGCATGCTGCATGAAGCCTTCTACGCTCACGGAGACCCTGATGTCTGCTACATGCGCGTTGTCCGGGAAGCCAAAGAACACGCGGTCTTCACGCCGGCCACGATGCTGGACGACCCGCTGCTGATCACGCTCGTATGGCGCCCAGACCACGGCCGGTGGATGGTTCACCACTTCGGCGACATCATGCACCCGGACAAAGTGCCCCGGGGGCTTGGGCCTTCGAGTTAGTTCCCGTCACTAGCTCACATGTGTCTGCCGCCAGCAGGCCGTGGGTGCCGAGCCGGTCGATCGACTGTCTGGCACTGTTTTTCGGGCACCTCCCGATCAGGATGCCGCGAGCCGCGCCTCGGGAATCGTCGGCTCGAATAGTTCGATCGGATTGCCCGAAGGGTCCTCGATCAATACCTGGTTGCCGCCCACGCCCGTCACGATGTCACTGCGGAACTGCACTCCTGCGCCGCGGAGGGCCTCCACGGTTGCCGCGAGGTCGGACACCTCCAGCGTGAATCGATTCCAGCCGCCCGGCGCGGGACTGGTGCCATCGGGCATACTCTGCCCTCCTCCGCCCTGGCCGCTCGGAGCGCTGAGCAGAAGCCTCAGATCCCCACGGTCCAGCATGGCAAAGGGCGGGGCGGGATGCATGACCAGCGTGAATGCCAGATGGTTGCGGTAGAAGTTGATTGCGGCATCGACATAATCGACGATGTAGCGCACGCTGACGGTGGCCATTTGGAGACCTCCTTGTTCTGCACTCAGAAATACGCCGCACGTCGCAGTCTGTCAACGCGGCGGGGAATCCGGGGTACGCAGTGCGACAATCTTCGGTAAATGCTGAGTAGGTGCGGCACGGCAAGGCTGGAGCCGCCACGGTAATGGCTGGTCGCCGGTCAGTTCTAGTCACCGGCTATACGCCCCGGCCTTGCGCGGGAGCCGGTTTGAGCAGGGGGACGAATGCGATCAACGCGGCAAGCTGGGTTCCGACGATGAAGATGACGAGCCCGCTGAAGGAGGCTGAGTAGAGGGCGCCGATGATGGTGGACCCTCCGAGCCAGGCCAAGCCGTAGATCGCGGTGAAGATCCCGTAACCGGTCCCCCGCCGGGCGGCCGGAACAAGGTCGGCCACCGCGGCCCGGAGCGTGGATTCGTGGATGCCCAGGGCTGCACCCCAGACCGCCGCCCCGGCCCAAACCAGGCCCGGGGATGTGGTGAAGGACAGGAACGGGACGGCAGCGGTCAGCGGCAGGGCAATGAGCAGACCACGCAGCCCGATCCTGTCATACAGCGCACCCGAGGCCAGGGCCGCCAGGGCCGCTGAGCCCATGGAGAGGGCATATGTGACCGGAATCAGCGCCGACGGCATCACCTTCTGGACTTCCAGGTGGTAGGAGATGACGCCGAAGGTGGAGAACCCGAACATGGACACTGCGGTGAACGCGCTGTAGCACCAGAACCTGGCAGGCAAGGGTACCCGCGCCCTGATCTGGCCAGGCGTGGCCACGGGCCCGCTCACAGGCTGTGTGTCATAGCGTGCAGGATCTGGCGCGGCCCGGCGGAGCAGGAGCACGGCAGCGAGGGCGAGGGCGCCGGGAATGGCCAGGACACCAAATCCGAGTTGGTAACCGGACACCGCGATCAGGAACCCGACGAGCAGCGGGCCCAGCAGTGCGCCCGACTGGTCGAGCGCTTCGTGGATGGCGAAGGCCTTCCCTCGTCCCATGCCCGCCCCCGCGTGGGAGAGCATGGTGTCCCGCGCGGGGGTGCGGACGGCTTTGCCGAACCGCTCCACGATGACCAGCGCCGACGCCTGCCACAGGGAGCTGGCGAGGGCCAGGAGCGGGACGGCGGCCACGGTCAGGGCGTATCCGGCGATGGTCAGCGGCCAGTATTTACGGGTCCTGTCGGCCAGTGGCCCGGTGCCCAGGCGCATGACCAGGGCGACGGCTTCGCCGAACCCGGTGATGAAGCCGACCATGACCGCCGACGCGCCGAGCGTAGCTAGGTAGGGCCCGGTGATGGACCGGGCGCCTTCGTAAACGACGTCAGCCAGCATGCTGACCACGCCGAAGGTCAGGACGAACCCCATGGGTCCGAGTTTGTTCGGCCGCGTCTCCTCTGTCCGGTCCGTCCTCACGTGCTTCTGATTCATTTCCGGCATGGACGCCCTCCGTTCCGGTTCGGGAGTGCTGTTCGCTGGCTGGCTCGTCTCATAGGAGGCCTGACAGTGCGAGGCCGGCAGCTGCGGCTCCCACGGCGGCGACGGCGGTGCCGACGCTGTTAAGGAGGGCCAGTCCGGTGCGGCGGGACTGGATGAGCCGTACGGTCTCGAAGCTGGCGGTGCTGAACGTGGTGTATCCGCCCAGGAACCCCGTCCCTGCGATGGTTTGCAGCTCGGCAGGCGCTGCGTGGCTGATCACGACGCCGGCCACCAGTCCCAGAAGAAAGGATCCGGTGACGTTGATGGCGATAGTGCCCACGGGCAGAGCCGAGCGGGTCCTTGAGCGGACCAGCCCGTCGACCACGAATCGGGTTCCGGCACCGAGTCCTCCGGCGACTCCGAGGAACAGAATGGTCAGGGCGTTCACCAGTTGCTCTCCTGCCGGTCAGGGCGGACGGCCGCGTCCTGCCTCCGGGCCGTCATCCTGGTGTGGTGTCCGGCGGACACCCGGATCCCGGTCACCGTTGCCACTGCACCGCCGATCACCGTGGCAGCGACATAGGCAACCGCGTCGGTGGTCCGTCCTGCTCCAAACAGGGTGTTCGTTTCCAGCGCCATGGTGCTGTAGGTCGTGAGGGCGCCCATGAACCCGGTCCCGGCGAGCAGCCGGATCATCCTTAGCCGTCCGGCGTCAGGACCGCGCCGGACCAGGGCCTCCAGCAAAGCGCCGAGCAGGAACGCGCCGGCCAGGTTGATGATCAGGGTCGGCAGCGGCCAGCTTCCCGGTGACGGCAGGACTGTGCTGAGCCCGTAGCGGGCCAAAGCACCGAACACGCCACCGCTGATGACGACCAATACAAACCCGGGGTGCAGGTGCACCGGGCGGTGGCGGCGGGCCTCGCCGAGCGTCCCGGCATCCGCCTCGTCTTCGTTTGTCTCTGCCGGGTCGCTGTCCATGGACAGCTGCCCGGTGCCGGGCGGGTCGGTTCGTTCCGGAGGTCCGGTGGTCGCCGCGGCCTCGGGGGTGGGCGGTTCCATCAGTGGCCCTCCTGTCGGTGGTGTCTGGCATGGGGAGCGAGCGGGACGACCAGGACGGGCCGGTGCTGGCGGTGCGTGAGATGGACCGCGACCGACCCGACGAGCAGCTCCTCGAACCGGGCCCCGAGGCCGCGTTCGCGGGTGCCGACGACGATGACGGAGGCGTCCGCCGACTCGGCCAGCCGCCCGAGGGCCCGGGCGGGGTCACCTGCGAGGGTCACGAACGACCACCGGACCGCACTCCCGTTGAGTGCTTCCTGGAGGCGTTCTTTGATGCCGGCGCTGATTCCTTCGATGTCATCGTCGATCCCGTCCGGATCGATCGGCACGGTTTCGACCCTGCCGTCGGGTTCCTCGGCGAGGTAGCTGGTGACGTCCACGTAAGCGCAGATCAGTTGGACGTTCAGGCTCGAGGCCAGGTCCGCGGCCCGGTGCGCGACTGCCAAGGGCTGGCCAGGAACCACACCCATCAGCACAGGGCCCGTGATCGGGCGCGGAACATACGGTGCCGGCCCGGCGGCGGGACGGGGCTCGTTCTCTGGCTCATTCATGGGCGCTCCTGTTTGGGATCGGCGTCGCTGAGGTAGGTTCCCCGAGGTCAGCGACGAACGTATCATCGGTTTCCCCGGAACGGTGCGAGACCATCGCGCCGAAGCCGCCCTCGGAAGCGGCCGTGAGCGTGTCGAAGGTTTCGCTCACGGTTCCGGCCCGGGTGCGAGTCAGCGTGGAGGTGCAGACGGCGTTCAAGACGCTCCGGCCGTGGCGGAGCAGGAAAAGTGTGCCGGGTGCGGGCATGAGTCACCTACCTTCGTATCAGCAAAGGTAGGAACCATTAGCCGGGAGGCGGTTCGAACGCCCCACACCAAAGGTGCGGGCTGTTCCGGCGGGATCCATCACCGTGAACAGAGACTACAGGGACAGCGACGATTGCCGCCACAGTATGACGTAAGTCAGTCCCTCCGCCCGGCGCCGGCGCCGTCCGGCTTGGGACCCGCTTCCGTGGCGCCCGCGGCCAGGTACAGGGGCAGCCCCCAGCCCGCGAAAATGCCGATGGCCTCGATCCAGGACGCATTTTCCTCGGCCCCAATTGGTGCCCCGTAGTCCGTCATGGATTCGGTCAGGTGCACCATCCGTCCCCGGACGTCCCGCAGCCGCGACGCCACCGCGTGCCGCAGCTGCTCCGGCAAAGGACGGCGTGCCGCCAGATGGAAACGGCACAACAGCACCGGATTACCGGCTGCCACTGCTGTGCCAGGCCCACAGCCGGGACATACCCGGTTCCGCCAAAGCGGGAGTGTTTCCCGGCACCACGCCCCGGTGTGCGCGAGCCCGTTCGCTTCAACGGTCAGGGCTTCGGTGTTGGAGTTCCCGTAGCCCATCCGCAGACCGGGAAGATCAGGAGAGGCCATGTCCTCACAGATCCGGCATGGCCCCACCGGCACCAGCACATCGTCCGGATGCCGGTGCAACAGGTAGGTTCTCTGGTCAAGCCCGTCGGCGACGTGGCCTAGGAGGTCCTCGTAAAGGACCGTGACGTCGAAGGGCTGATGCCCGCCCCGGACGCCCGCACCGGCCTGCCACAGCTCAACCTCGACGACCGCGTAGGCCCATGAATGCCGGGGACACAACCCGAGGGAGGCGCGCAGCAACCGGCGCATGCTTCCGTCCATGATGTCTCCGTGAATGAACGACCACAGTTGGCGCACTTCCTCCACAGACAATTCCAACGGGCCGACGGGCACCAGGACGCCGGTGAGCCTATCCCTGTCCGGCGTTTGAGGGATGCCGGGCCCGCTACGGGTTCCAGTCACGGCGACCATCCTGCCCTTCACAGTAGGGGCAGGAACCATCAGCCACGTCGGCGGTCCAGACCGGCAATCAACCGGTCCCGGTGGGATCCATCACCGTTACAACAAGGCTAAACCCCCGGGTTCATCCGCCACCCGAGTGCGAAAGGCAAGGAGAAACAAACTCCTTGCCACTTTCAGAATATAGGTCGCCGGGGGGCTTGCCGCAAGGCCCCCACCATCGGCCAGAATGGTTGGCTGCGGCCAATACACCTGCGGAAACGGGGACCGCTTCGGGCGGTTCAGCGACAGAGCCGCAGGGCCGAAAGATGATGGGGGTTTCACATGTTTGACGTGATTATTAGCGGCGGCGGGCCGACGGGGATGATGCTGGCCAGCGAGCTGCGGCTGCACGGCGTCGAGGTGCTCGTGCTGGAGAAGGACGCGGAGCCGAGCATGGCGGTCCGCTCGCTCGGCCTGCACCCGCGCAGCATCGAGATCATGGACCAGCGCGGGCTGCTGGACCGGTTCCTCGCGCTCGGGCAGCAGTACCCCGGCGTCGGCCGCTTCGCCGGGATCGACAAACCCCTGCCGGCGGACCTGGACACCGCGCACGCCTACATCCTCGGCATCCCGCAGCCTGTCACCGACCGCCTGCTGGCGGAGCGCGCCGTCGAACTCGGTGCGGAGGTCCGCCGCGGCTGCGAGGTGACCGGCATCGAGCAGGACGCGGACGGTGCCACAGTCGAGCTCGCCGACGGCACCCGGCTGCGGTCGCGCTGGCTGGTCGGGTGCGACGGCGGACGCAGCCTGGTGCGCAGGCAGCTCGGCGTCGGCTTTCCGGGCGACCCCGCCTCGAACGAATGGATCCACAGCGAGATGGAGGTGACTACGCCGGCGGACGAGCTGGCGGAGCTGGTGGACGAGGTCCGCAAGACCCACAGGGGGTTCGGCGTCGGCCCGGCCGGGAATGGGCTGTACCGCGCCGTGGTGCCTTCGGCCACTGTGGCCGAGGACCGCTCGGTCCCGCCGACCCTGGAGGAGCTCCGGACGCAGCTGCGGGCCTTTGCCGGCACCGACTTCGGCGTCCATTCACCGCGCTGGATAACCCGCTTCAGCGACGCCACCCGGCTGGCCGAAGAGTACCGCGCGGGCCGGGTGTTCCTCGCCGGCGACGCGGCGCACATCCACCCGCCGCTGGGCGGGCAGGGTTTGAACCTCGGCATCCAGGACTCGTTCAACCTCGGCTGGAAGCTGGCCGCCGAGGTCAACGGCTGGGCGCCGGACGGGCTGCTGGACACTTACCGCGCCGAGCGCCACCCGGTCGCCGCCGACGTTTTGACCATCACCCGCGCCCAGAGCGAACTGATCTCCCCCGAGCCCGGCCCCCAGGCCGTGCGCCGCCTGCTGGCCGAGCTGATGGAGTTCGACGACGTCGCCCGGTTCCTGGCCGAGAGGATCAGTTCCACCGGGGTCCGGTACGACTTCGGCGAAGGTCCGGAGCTGCTCGGCAGGCGGCTCCGCGACATCCCGCTGTCATGCGGCCGTCTCTACGAGCTCACCCGCGAAGGCCGCGGGCTCCTGCTGGACCAGACCGGCCAGCTCTCCGTGGCAGGTTGGAAGGACCGGATCGATTACGTCGCGGACACCAGCGCGGAACTGGACGCGCCCGCGGTCCTGCTCCGGCCGGATGGCCACGTCGCGTGGATCGGCGAAGACCAGGAAGACCTTCTCCCCCACCTAAAGACATGGTTTGGCGCCGCCTCCGGGATGCGGACCGCAAAGCTGATTGACAGTGAAAGGTGCGCTCAGCAGTTCGGCGAGTCATATTCGTAGGCTCCGGCGTCAGCTGTTGCCGTGCCGTTGCAGTTGCCGTCCTGCGGCACGGGCCGGCCGTCCAGATCCAGGGCGGCGGTGCTCGAGGACGTGAGGTCCACGGCGGCGCTGCCGGCGGTGAGGTGGAAGTCGGTGCCGGTGGTCACGAAACCAGGGCCTGAAGGTACCCGCCGCGAGGTCGGGCTCGGGGTGACATTGATCGGCCCGGTGAACACGTTTTCCTTCTCCGTCCAGCCGGAGCCGTTGATCCACAGCGAGTTCTTGACCCCCACGAGGATGTTCCCGCGGATAACGGTCGAGGAGGGGCACTGGGCGTGGCAGACGATGGCCTGTGACTGGGGACCGGTCAGGTAGACGGTGTTGAATTCGAAAACGGTGCCGTTGGTCGGTCCAAAACCGGTGGTGGGACCGCGGGCGATCAGGCCTTTGGCTTGGGCGCAGTTGGTGCCGCACGTTGAACGGACGAGGTTGTAACGGTAGGTGTTCCCGTCGGCCGTCCCGCTCGAGCGTCCGATTTCGGAAAAGCTGTTGTCGTCCAGTGCGATGTTGTGGTGGATGTTGTTCCGGTTGCCGTTGAAGATCTCGATCGCGCCGCCGTCCACCACAAAGTCGAATGATGCGGCAGCCGAGCCGGAGATGGTGTTGGCGGTGACCTCGTTGTCATTGCCATTAATGAGCACACCAAAGGCGCCGGAATCGTCGCTGCAATTGACGGCCTGGGCGGTTCCGCAGTTGGTTCCCTGCGTGTTCACGTTCTCGATGTTGTTGTTCGTGAGCGTGTTGCCGGTGTATTTGCCGAAGTCGGAGCCGGTGCCGATCTTGATGCCTGCGGCGTTGCTGGACGCGCTCGAGTTCTGCACGGTGTCCCGGTCGCCGGTCATGCTGAAACCCGCGTAGCCGCAGGAAACGGCGCGGAGCCCGTCAACAACCGTGAAGTTGCCGTTGATCCTGACGCAGTTGCCGGACTTGCCGCCGGTGATAACGGGTGCGGCGCCAGTTCCGTACCCGTTAAGCGTGATGGGCGCCGTGGAGGTGCCGCTCTGGCCCGTGACCAGGCCGCCGGTGAAGGTGTCACCCTTGCGGAGGCTGACGGTGTCCCCGGGCTGGAGCACCGCGGTGTTGAGCTTGTTGAGGGTTTTCCAGGGCGTCGTGCTGGACGTCCCGGTGTTGGTGTCGCTGCCCGCGGCGCTGAGGAAGTAGGTCTTGCCTGCTGCTGACGCGGGGGCAGCCATGCCTCCCAAAGCCAGGCTGGCCAATGTGACGGCCATGAATGCGGAGGCATAGGGAGACCTGATGACTTTGCGCATGGAATTCTCCGTACTTATGGGGCGCCCGCCGCGCCCCGGCTGCCCGGATTGTATTATTCCTGCCCTAGAAGAACCCTGCAGAAAACCAATAACCCGGCCGGTGCCGGGGCCTCTCCCCCCATGGAGCGGCG
The DNA here is from genome assembly GCF_056396245.1 of Arthrobacter sp. 05T423. Lineage (NCBI taxonomy): Bacteria > Bacillati > Actinomycetota > Actinomycetes > Micrococcales > Micrococcaceae > Arthrobacter > Arthrobacter sp. 05T423. The sequence goes on along the minus strand of NZ_JBFTLC010000018.1, from coordinate 82,717 downwards.
CCCCGTTCAGGGGGTAGCTCAGGAGCAGCTCCGGGGGTAGTATCCGCGGCCTGTTCCTGGCCCTCGCGCTGGAGGGCACAGGTGAAGTGGATGGCAAGCCAATAGAACGCTTCCCGGCGCGAGGTAGTGATCACGGACGGCGAGGGCTAACGCAGGTCCCACTCCCCGTACTCCCGAACCAGCAAGTCCGGATGGTCGGACGCGATGATGGCTACGCCGGGATACGAACTCAGGATCTGCGCCAGAACAGATCGGCCTTCTGCCCCGAGATCAAAGTCGATGTGGTTCAGAAGGAGCATCGGAGGATCCCCCAGGACGGCCCGGGCTATCTGGAGCCGTGCGCGCTCTGACATGCTCAGCGGATCGCCGCCGCGTTTCAGGATGGTGTGCTCAGCTTTCGGTAGTCGGGCCACCGGCACGGTTAGCCCAACCCGCGCCAGGGCTTGGGCCGTAATTTCCGGGGGAAGATCGGGGCGCCGGTAACGCAGTGCCCGGGCGATGGTGCCGCGCTCCATGAACGCTCCCTTGACCGCATAACCCGCCAGGCGCCGGCGCGCGGACGCCGGGGCGGCCGCCAGGTTCTGCCCGTCGACCCAGATATCGAGCCCGGGGCTGGTCCGCACCGCCAGGAGCATCTCAAAAATTTCGGTGGCTTCCCCGGGTTCGGAGGATTTGAGGATAATGCGGTCTCCCGGCATGGCGCACAGGTCCGGCAGCGGCCTGTCCGCGCCGAATCTCAGGCCTGATATGCGCACCATCGAGTCACCGGATTCCGCGCCGGCCACCGCTCCCGTAGCCGCGGTGGCTGAAGGGTGCTGTGGCTGCAGGTCCTCCGCCTCGCCCTCATGGGCGGGCGCCGCCTGAGACAGGGATTGGCCGATCATTATCGTGGCGGCGTTGAACGTTTGCCGGTACTCCGCCACCCGGCCAAGGTCGTTCACGTGCGAGGAGAGCAGGCCAACCACTGACAGTGCCGCAGCGATGGTGGCTGTCCGGACCGAAAGGAAGGATCCTGTGGCTGCCACCATCACCCCGGTCACTGCCCCGCCGACACTTGCCGAACCGCGGATGTATCCGGCTATTTTGGCCCGGTCAATCGCGGCCGCGGCTACTTGGCCCCCCAGCCGCTCGATCTGGCGCACCTCCCGCTGCTCGCCGCCCGCTGCCTTAATTGCCGTGGCTGCCGTCACCGTATCGGATACACGCGCGGCCAGCCGTCCCCTGTTTTTGCGCAATACCCTGGCCCGGGTGAACGCTGGACGTGACAGGGCAGCAATGGCACCGCTTAAAAGGCTCAGCGGAATGGCGACGGCCAGGGCCAGCGGCGGAGACAGAAACCAGAGCGCAATTGTCGTGCCAACAATCATTGGCAGGCCCACAACCAAGGGAGATATCCCCATCGTGATCCAGTTGCGCACGCTGGTTAGGTCATTGGTGATGCGGGCTATGGCGATTCCGGGGGAACTTCCGCCCGGATCCGCGAGAAAGGCAGCCATCAGGCCAGTGCGGAGTTCCTGGACATAATGCTGCCCGAGCCTTTCAGCCAGAACCCGCTCTGCAGCACGACCGGCCCCTATTCCGCAGGCCGCAACTGTCAACGCGGCCACGGCGAGGATGCGGGCATGAGGCTCGACGGCGAGCAGGTGCGCCATCAGGTAGGCGCTGGTTCCCGACAGGGCAGCCAGGACCGCACCGGTTCCGATCAACAGGGCCATGAGCCGGCGGCGCGGCCCGACCAGCAGTTTCGGCAAGACGGCCTGTTTACCTCGCCCCGCCTGGTTCGGCACGGAACACCTGCGGCATTCTAGGCAGCGCGGGGAAGCAGGTCCAAAGCGACTGAGGGCTCGCACAACGAACCGGTCGTCAGGACAGGAATGTCAGTTACCTCTGCGGCTTCCCTGGCCGCCAGCGGGGACGACGTCAGCAGGCCGGATACGGCGCCAACATCAATATTGGCACCGACGAGAACCTGCAGGCCGGCGATCGCGCCCAGCGCATCGGCGGCGGCAAAGATCACGCGGTCCACAACGGCATGGAACAGTGGATCGGCCAGCAGGCGGCGGGTTTCGCTTTGGTACACACCGTCCGCAACTTCAATGACCACAACATCGGTGGGGGTGTCGCTGAGCGCATCTACCAGATCCCTGAATATGCCCCGAATCTGGCTGAAGTCCAGCCGAAACGTGGTGGCGTAGCCGAAGTCGGTGAAATCCAGTACTTTTTCTGCGCCGGCATCCGCGAACATGCCTGGGTCATTTCCGGATCCCGTGCCGGTGGCCTTGCCCGCGGACACAACCAGCCCGGCATCGGTGAGACCCCTTACCAGGCAGCTCACGGCCGTGGTCTTGCCGGAGTTCATGGACGTCCCGAGCACGGCGATGACCGCAGGACGGTGGGGCCGCCCCGGTGCCGCTGCCACCGGTTCCAGTGCGCCTTCCAGCCCGAGCGGAGCCAAACGGGTGAGATTCAGGATGCCGCCGGCGTCGCCGAGCAGACCGACCGGGCAGAGCTGTGTGGGCTGGCCCATCAGGGAATGGCGGGAAGTCACCAAGCCGGCAATGCCTCCCGCCGCAATGAGGTGACACTGGCCCAAATCGGCGGGTACTTCCGCCAGAAACTGGTCCGGGGCGTAGCGGTGCCCGTATGCCACGAGGATTTCGTCCCCCAGGAACAAAAGCTGGCGGCGGGATGCTGGGCTTTCGAGCCTGGGATGCTGGCCAACGCCAACTACCTTCGCCAGCACGACGTCGCCGGGCGCGGGGGCCACTCCCGGTCCGCGGTGTAGGAAATATCCCCGGGCAGACTGGTCCAGACGGTCGGCCAGGAAGCGGGTCGTGTAGGCCTTCTTGGCGCGAATGAGCCGCACCGGCGCGAGAGCCTCCGCGTCGCACCGAACGGTCCGGAGACCGGATAGTGGGTCCGCAACGCCATATGAGCTGAGGGTGGTGGACATCGCCGTTCTCCTGTGGTTGCCGGGTTGATTTCTTCATGGTGCTGCCGGTTACCTGAGAGGAGACTGAGCCGGTGCAGGTCGCCCATTGCATCTGCTCCTTTGAGCCGGAATCCTTGAACCATGGACCAGCCGGCGCCGGTGTCCGATGGTGTTGGACCGGCACAGCCACCAAAGCAACAACCCGCAGCCCGCAAGCGGGTCCTCCGGCGCGGACTCCGGTGGCAGTCCACTGTGGCCGCCGTGGCCGTGGTGGCGGTTGCAATCCTGACGGGCGGTTTGCTGTTGCTGCTGACCCTGCAGTCCGCCCTCGTAGCCGGCACCGACAGCCTGCTGCACACCAAGGTTCAGGATGTGGCCGCCCTGATTCACAGCCAGGACGCGGCGGAGGCCAGCCTGGCCGTCGCCAGCGCAGTGAAGAAGGCACCGGCTGTGCAGATTATCGACTCGACGGGAAAGGTGATCGGGGCTTCGGAGCCGAGGCTCGCCAGGACACCGCTCAGTACGCTCAGGCCGCCGCCGGGTGAAGACGCCACCGCGAAGGTATCGGCGCCCGAACTCCTGGGCGACGCCGACGAGCACTACCTCGTGGTCCTGGGTGTGGACGATGACGGCGACAAGTCCTGGGTCCTGGCCAGCCAGTCTATTCAACCGCAGACTGATGCTGTCCGGACGGTCATGTGGCTCTTTCTCGTGGCCATGCCGTTGCTCCTTGGCGTGGTGGGCTTGGCGGTCCATTTCCTGGTGGGACGGTCATTGCGGCAGGTGGACACGATCCGTGCACAGGTCAGCCACATCGGCGCCGGACGATTGGGCGAGCGCGTGGACGTCCCGGCCACCAGGGACGAGCTGCAGGCCTTGGCCACCACCATGAATTCAATGCTTGCCCGGCTTGAAACGGCCGATCAGAAACAACGCCAGTTCGTCTCCGACGCCAGCCATGAGCTGCGCGGTCCCCTCACCACCCTGCGCACCGGGCTGGACATCGCCACCGCTAATGCCCCTAGCGAGATATGGCAGGGCATGCAGCCCATCCTCGCAGAAGAGACCCAACGGCTGCAGGCTCTGGTAGAGGACCTGCTGTCACTTTCCAAGGCCGACGACGAGGGAGTGGCCGTTCGCCGCGGTGATGTTGATCTTGACGACGTTCTGGCCTCCGAGCTGCGCAGACTCAATGCGACGAGCAAGCACCGGGTTGTCGCGCACATCGTTCCGGTCAAGGTTCAGGGGGACCCGGTACGCCTGGGCCAGGTCTTCCGGAACGTGCTGGACAACGCCGAGCGGCACGCCGCCGGGACAATCGTCGCCGGGCTGACCGTCACGGCAATGGACGTGGTTGTGACCATTGACGACGACGGCCGGCCCGTGCCGGTGGCAGACAGGGAAAGGATCTTCGGCCGTTTTGTCCGGCTGGACGAGAGCCGGGCGCGCCAGCAGGGCGGAAGCGGCCTGGGATTGGCAATAGCCCGCGGCATCACCGAGGCTCACGGTGGGCGGCTCATTTCAACCGAAACCGCGCAGGGCTGGTGCCGCTTCGAAATTTGCCTGCCGCCGCTGGGCCGCCAGCCAACCTCCCAAAGCGAGGACTTACCGGCAGCAAACGCTTAATCGGCGCTGAGTTTGTACCCCATGCCCCGCACAGTCTTCAACGACGTGAGGCCGAACGGCCCATCGATCTTCCTGCGCAGATACCCAACGTAGACCTCGACGACGTTGTCATCGCCGCGGAACACCGGGTCCCAGACGTTGTCCAGGATCTGGGCCTTGGATAAAACCACGTCCGGCTTGCGCATGAAGTAGTGCAGAAGTCCGAACTCCCGGGCCGTCAGGGAGATGTCCTGCCCGTCCCGGCTGACCTGCCGGCTGACCGGATCCAGTCGCAGCGAGCCAACAGCCAACGTGACAGGCCGCTCCGGAGCCCCACGGCGGATGAGTGCCCGGAGGCGCGCAACCAGCACAGGGAAGCTGAACGGTTTGGTCAGGTAATCGTCTGCCCCGAGATCGAAGGCATCGGTCTGGTCATATACGCCGTCCTTGGCCGTCAACATGATCACGGGCACCCAGTTCTGCCGTTCCCGCATCTGCTTCAAGACGGCATAACCGTGCATCCCCGGAAGCAATACATCCAGTACGACGACGTCATAGACGTTCTCCGAGGCGGCCCACAGCCCATCCACGCCGTCATGGACAACGTCCACAACGAAGCCTGCGGCCGTGAGCCCCTGCCGGATCGCCTCAGCCAGGAGTACTTCGTCTTCAACAAGCAGGACCCGCACGGTTGGCACCCTTCATGCATACACTGCAACCCCCAGTTTGCGTCCACGGGACAGTGGAGTCCAGAACTTCCGGACCAGCCCTTCCGGCCGTACTCCGTGGGGGCCGTACCAAGGAAAGGCGCCAGGGGGAGGGACATCCCTGGGCGCGAAGACCTATGCTGATGCAAGCGACTTGTCGGTCTCGAGAGCTAGGCCGTGACCGCGGGGGTGTCGGGCCGCCTCTGCTGCACGCGTCACCAAGAAAGCGGGTCCGTATGAACTCCGGAGCTTCAAAAGGAACGATTGGCCGGTGCCGCGCCCGCCTGCTGGTGCTTGCCGCGGCAACGGTCCTGGCTCTTTCGGGCTGCCAGCCAGGCTCAGCCGCGGGCAGCCAGGCGCCCGCTGCAGGCGCCCAAGCGGCCCGCCCGGGACATGTGTTTGTGATCAACCTCGAGAACCAGGGATTCGACTCCGCTTGGGGCCCTGACTCGGACGCCCCCTACCTGTCGGAGACGCTGCGCTCCAAGGGCGTGCTTCTTTCCAGGTACTACGCCATCGCCCACCACTCCGCCCCCAACTACATCGCACAGATTTCCGGGCAGGCCTCCAACCCCGCCACGCGCAACGATTGCGGCACGTATGAGCAGTTCGTGCCGGCGGGAACCGCGGCGCCAGGGCAGGTGAAAGGCACCGGCTGCGTCTATCCCGCGTCGGTGCCGACCGTCGCGGGGCAGCTCAGTGCTGCCGGCAAGACCTGGAAAGGCTACATGGAGGGGATGAAGAATCCATGCCGGCACCCCGAGCCCGGTGCCGATGACGGCAACCAGGACGCCTCACCGGATGACGAATACGCCACCCGGCACAATCCGTTTGTGTACTTCGCGGCGATCACCTCGTCACCGGAGTGCCAGAAGAACGTGGTGGACTTCACCGAACTTGCGGGCGATCTCAAGTCCGCAGCCACCACCCCGAACCTTGCCTACATCAGCCCCAACCTGTGCAATGACGGGCATGACAGTCCCTGCGCGGACGGCAGGGAAGGCGGCCTGGTCAGCTCAGACGTCTGGCTGCAAAAACAGATCCCGGCCATTCTGGACTCTCCGGCCTACAGGCAGGACGGGGTGCTTGTCATCACCTTTGACGAGGCTGACGGCGCACGCCAAGGCCCCAAGGGCGGCATACCCGGCGGAACAGCCGGGGGACGCGTGGGTGCGCTGGTACTCTCCCCCTTCGTCCGCGGCGGCACAACATCGGACAAGGCGTACAACCACTACAGCCTGCTCGCCACGATCGAAGACATTTTCTCGCTGCCGCGCCTCGGCTATGCGGGCGCAGCCGGTGTGGACGGGTTTGGGTCTGACGTCTTCAACTCGCAGCCCTGACCGGCCCGCCCTGCCTGGTGACGTCGTCGTCGAGCCAGACCCTCACAGCGGGTCCACAGGGGCCGGAAAGCCGCGCCATAGCGGCCACGTGGGTGCCAATGGCGTGACCGAGGCCCTGCTTACCGGTGACACGGCCGCCAAGGTGAAGGCGGCCGCCCTGGCGGCCAACCCGGGAGCCACCGTTGAGCGCGTCGAAAACGACGCCGAAGGAGCCACCTACAAAGCGCACATAGTCAAAGCGGACGGCACCCAGGCCACCGTGAAACTTGATGCCGCATTCAAGGTGACCGCCACGGAAACGGGCGGCCCAGGACACTGACCTGGTAGCACTTGGATGGCTGCGGCCCCCGTCCTCGGACAGGGGCCGCAGCCATCCTGCGAGACGGGGAACCCAGCCAGCGGGACGGGAGGCTATTCAGCCGGTGATCAGCAGGATTACGAAGTAGATGACGCCTCCGGCGACGCAGTACACCGCGAACGGCGTCAGGGTGCGGGTCTCGAAGAACCTGAGAAGGAACTTGGTGGAAAACCATGCCGCGATCGCTGAACAAAGCGCACCGACGAGGAACGTTCCCCGTTCGTCGGCCATGTCGGCGCTGAACAGTTCGGGCAGCTTCAGGACCGCCGCCGCGCCGATGATCGGGGTGGCGAGCAGGAAGCTGAAACGGGCCGCACTTTCGTTGTTCAGGCCCGAAAGCAGCCCGCCCACCATCGATGACCCCGAGCGGGAGATTCCCGGAATCAGGGCCGCGGCCTGCGCGGCCCCCACACCGAGGGCCTGTTTCCAGGACAAGCTGGCGATGTCGGCGTCGGAATGGGCGGCTTCAGCGGGAAGTTGCGCACTCACAGTGGCTCCAGCTGGAGTTATTCCCGCGGACACCGCCGCAGTCCCCGTCGCGGGGACAGCGAGTCCCCTGCGATGGCGAAGCCGTTCTGCCGTGAAGAGGATAAGGCCGTTGACAACCAGGAATCCGGCGGCGACCAGGGGCGAGGCAAACAGCGCCCGGATGGGTTTTTCCAGTGCGAGTCCCAGGATTCCGGCGGGGATGGTGCCTGCCACAAGCAGCCAGCCGAGTTTGGCATAGGCGTCGGACGGATCGATTTTTCGGTCGCGGATCGAACGCCCCAGTCCCTTGAAGATCTGGATCCAGTCCCGGAGGAAGAACAGGAACAGGACGACGGCGGTGGCCAGGTGGGTGGCGATCAGAAACGTCAGGAATGACGGCGCATTCTGGTCCAGGTTCCAGCCGAAGAGCCGCGGAAGGATGACGCTGTGGCCCAGGCTGGAAATGGGAAACAGCTCGGTAATGCCTTGAAGGAGACCAAGAACAGCGGCCTGAAAGGTGTTGATCATGCCCGGAGGATACCGGTGCCACCTGACAGCTGGGTGAACAACGGGATGCTACCGGCGTTTGTTGCCGGGTTGGGGGGCATTCAGTTTGAGGCGGGCCCCGGGTTTCCCCAAGGTGCGTTCCGGAGAATTCGGGGTGTTCGGACGGAGCTCGCGGCTTCCGCGATCGATCAACGGGGGCGCAATGAAGCGATCTGGTAGGGCCTTGATGGCCGTCGCGCTGTTTGCCGGTGTGGCCTTGGTATCTTGCGGCTCCCCGGGGACGCAGCCCTCATCATCGGGGGCCGGCCCCTCCGCGTCGACGGCAGGACCTGTCGACGACGGCGTGCAGCAGCGCGTCAAGAACCTGTGCCTGGATCGGCTCAAGGCCGAGGTCTCGGGTGCCACCGCCACGACGCCTGGCCAGTTGCGCGCCGCACCGAAGGTCACCCTGGTGAGCCTCAAATATCTTGGTGACGTCAGGGAGATCCAGCTGCCCAACAGTGCCTCTGGCTACGAGCTCGGCATCGAATTCGGGTACCAGATGGGGCACGACGATTCCCAAACCGCCACTAAATTCTGCCGGGCAAATTTGACCGACTCCACTGTGGACTGGAAGTGGACCGCGAGCCCCTAGCCAGAATCCGGAGCGTCTGCGTCGGCCGCGGATGGTCACCGTGCCCGGAGGATACCGCCGCCGCGCCGATAATGGGCGGGCCGCGACTGAAAGACCTGACGGCAGGCTCGTTGACGCGCAGCCGGGAAGCTGAGGCCTTGGCCGGCGCCGCGGATGTCCATTCCGGTCCCCCGTCACCCACCAGGTGACTTCCCCGTAATAGTCAGATTTTTATCTGCCAACTATTCGAGCGGGATACCCGTCGTCGTTCTGGGGGCCGCCGGGTCTGGGGAGACAAGTGCTGACTTCGATGGGTTCGGTTCCGAAGCCGGGTTTGGGTTGTCAACGTACGCCCGGCAGATGAATGGGTACCAAGTCGGATATTTCACCGTCGCCTACCCCTCGGCGAGCGCCGACACTCTGCTGGCGAAGAAGACGAGCAAGACCTACTTCGATTCCATTGACCAAGGCGTGACGGCAACCCTGGACTTCCTCTCCCGGCGGGAGCCCGCGTGCCGGTCGGCCGGGGAGCGATACGTCTTCATGGGCTATTCGCAAGGTGCGATGGTCATGCACCGAGTGCTCGCCCAACTCGCCGGCTCCAGCCCCAAGTACGCCGCGTTGGCCGAACAGCTACTCCCCCGTCTGGATGGAGTTCTGGTGATCGGTGACGGTGACCGGGTTGCCAATCAGGGGGGAACGTCCCACGGCACGGCATCAGCCGCAGGATCCGGTATTTGGTGGGCCGGCGCAAAAGCGGGTGCAACAGGCGCGAAGTACAAGCCGGTCGATGGACCGGTCCCCGATCTCCCATCCTGGCCTGCGACGAGGTTTCACTCGTTGTGCTTCGCCGGAGACCTGGTTTGTGATTACAGCACTGGCATGAACTTGACCCAAGCCAGGGATGTCCATGGGAGCTACACCGGCCCTATTGACATGGCGTACATCCAGTCAGCCGCCGAGAGCGTGGCCGCCACATCAAGGGAACTCAATCCAAAGCAGGGACCGACGCTGCCCGCCATTCCTGTCCGCGTCGGTCAAAAGGGCACGGCCATATTGGCTCCCCACGGGAACGACGTCGTCTCGGTGGAGTGGCTTTCCGAACCGATTCCCAACGCGCAGATATCGCCGGGTGTGCCCACCATTCCGGCAACGTTGACGTGGTCGCCCACGGCCCCCGGTGTAGTCACTTACTCAGTGCGGGTCAATTACACTGACGGCACGAGCAAGGATGTGGCAGGGTCGTTGGAAGCCTTTGCGGTCCCGGCGGCATCCCTGTCGGTGCAGAACCTCCAGACGACATATGCGGAGGGATCAGCGGACAGCTACCCGTACTCGACGGTGACCTTCGACATCGTCAAGACCGCGCCCTCGGACACCTCCCCACAGAAGGGCTTCAGCGATCGTGAGGACCCGGCCACGGACTGGTACTACTATGTGGCGGGAGATACGAACGGCGACAACATTCTCGACATAGGTGAAACCTGGTCCTACACGGCGAAGTTCGATTGGGGGCCCTGGGAACCAGGAACGGTCCGCACGCGCACGGTTCTGGTGTACGCCAACGACACCACCGGAGCCGGAGCGTGGAAGGAGACGGAAGTCCCCGTGACGCTGACGCACTAGGGTCAGTGGCCCCGCCCAACCGGGCGGATGGTTTTGAACAGGTGAGGCCGGCACCATTGGTGCCGGCCTCACCTGTTCTACTGTTAGGCGCCGCTCCCCCATGGAGCGGCGCCGGGTCTAGGAGTCAAGTCAGGAGTCCGACGGCGGCTACCGGCTGAGGGGGAAGCTCAGGAGGCCGCGCCCAGGGTGATCTCCGCGGTCTGTTCCTTGCCGTCGCGCTGGAAGGTGATCTTCACGGTGGCTCCGGCCGCCTGCTCGCGGGCCGCGGCCGTCAGCTCGGAGGCGTCGGTCACGGTCCGGCCTGCCAGTCCGGTGACCACGTCGCCGGCCTTCAGCCCGCCCTTGTCCGCTGCGGACCCGGAAGTTACCGAGGCCACCTCGGCGCCGGCGGTGAAGTCCGACGACGACCCCGACGTCTTGTCCTTGACGGACAGTCCCAGCTGGCCATGCGTTGCCTTGCCGGTGGAGATGATCTCCTGCGCCACGCGCTTGGCCTGGTTGATCGGGATGGAGAACCCGACGCCGATGTTCCCGCTCTGGGTCGAGGAGGACGACGACGATCCCGCGGACGCGATGGCCACGTTGACGCCGATGATCTCGCCACGCTCATTGACCAAGGCGCCGCCGGAGTTTCCGGGGTTGATGGCCGCGTCCGTCTGGATGACGTTGATGCTGATCGAATCCTGGGCGGCGGAGGCCGACAGCCCCTGCTGGGAAGAACCGAACGGGTCCTGCGACGAGCTCCCGTCCTGGGACGAGGACCCGCCGGAGGTGGCTGAGGACGCCGTCTCGATGGTGCGGTTCACGGCGGAGACGATGCCGTCCGTGACGGTGCCGCTGAGTCCCAGGGGCGCGCCGATGGCGATGGCTTTGTCGCCGACGTTGACGGCGCCGGAGTCACCGAGCGTTGCCGGGGTCAGCCCCTGGGCGTCGATCTTGATGACGGCCAGGTCGGAAAGCGGGTCAGTGCCCACGATGGTGGCCTTGTAGACCTTCCCGTCGTTGGTGCGGACCTCGACGGCGGCATCCGCCGCTGCCCCATCCAGGGTCACCACGTGCGTGTTGGTCAGGATGTGGCCCTCGGTGTCCAGGATGATGCCGGAGCCGGTGCCCCCGGAACTGCCGGAGCTGACGCTGATGGTCACCACGCTGGGCGAGGCCTTCTGCGCTGCGGCCGTGACGGCGTTGACGCTCTCTGTGTTGTTGACTATGACGGGGCTGATCGTGGTCTGCGCCGTAGTTGTAGTCTGCGCCGGCGCGTCGGGCCACAGGGCAGCAACCCCGGTGGCCGTCCCGCCGCCCAGCAGTCCCGCCGCCACGAGGCACGTGACGAAGACCGCGGGACCAACCCGCTTCTTGTCCCGCGGCCGGACCGGCGGGGCAGGGGGTACGGCGCCGAAAGCCGGATGAAATGCTGCCGGAGGCAGGGTGGGGACAGGGGCGGTCCCCTGCGGAACATCGGTGTGAGGGACAGGATTGTGGCTGTTCTCCGTGTACATGTGTGGCTCCTCGGGGTACCGCTCCGACGGTTCCCGGAGCTTTCCCCCTAATCCTGTCCACGTGGCCTTTGGCCCTTCTGTCCTGTCCCTGTGATGAGGCTGTGAGAGCTGCGGCTTGCGCCGAGGGCAGCTCAAGAAACAGCGCATTGACGCCCGCCCTTACCGGGTTCATCATGTGGGTGTTTACCCGCATCCTGCGGCCTCTTCCAGAAACCGGAAGATTCCAGGAAGCAAAACCTCTTGGGCGCTGTGGCCCAGTTCAAGGAACGCAGATGAATCTCCTCGAAAAACTTGACCAAGAGGGCATCAGCACCGGCATGCTGGTCGATTCCACGGCCGCCGCATTTCTGAGGGCCCTTCCGGCCCCGCCAGCCTTGACGGTGCCAAGCACGGTAACAGTGGCGACTCCGCTGGCATTGCCTGCTGTCCTCGGTTCGACCTTCACGGGCCCTGTAACAATCTCAGCGGCCGCATCCCCTGGCTCCGGGCAGGCCACCGTGACCCTCAAACTGAATGGGCTGGCATTGAGCCTGCCCTCCGCCGTGCGGGCTGCCACCCGGACGGAGACCTCCTCAGGCCAGCGGCGGCGTATCCGCTACGCAGACGCGGGCGGACCTGCCAGCGTGACGGCGACCGGAACCATCAGCATCGTCCTGGCCCAGCATCGCACCCCTGTTATTGATGTTTCGCATCTTTCACTATCCCCACAGCCCCCGTCCTTGCTGCTGCCCGGCGGTATCGGGCTGACTCTGCCGGCAACCTTCACCGCCGAGGGCGGCAGGTTCAAAATGCTGGGAACGGAGTTCGTGCTTCCGGAGTCCGTCCCTGTCGTGGGTGGTGTCGCCTGCGAGGCCGATCTGGAATGCGGCGCTGGTCCCCTAAAGCTGGCTGTCACCCTTAAGCCAGTCCTCGTGGGCGGTGGCGGGAACGCCCCTGCAATCGGGGGCACATTGTCCTGGGATCTGCCCGACGCAGAATCATTCGACCAGATGGTCCCCACCGGCGCCTCTGTGACGCTCGATCTGCCCACCGGCGACGGGCTCCTGGGCGCGGCCGGGCCGGCGGTGGGCACACAGCTGCGGGTCCGCGCCGGGATGTCCCGTCCGCCTGCGGATCCGGGCGCGCTGCATGTGACCGTCACGATGGAGTCGGATGCGCCTGCGGGTCTCATGAGTATTTTCGGTGACAGCCCGGGCGACATCGCGGCCGGCATCACGGCTGCGGTTGCCCCGGCCATCGTTGCCGATTCACCGACCGCTGAAACCGCGGCCCTGTTTGCAACGGCAGCGGTCCTCGGCCGCGAACTGGCGGTCAAGGGTGGCTTCACGCTGCACGGCGTGACTCTGGATGCCTCCGTTCAGCAGTCCGGAAAGGTCATCGCCCTGCTCGACGTCGAGGGCCAGGTCACGGCCGACCTTTGGCGCTGCGGACCACTGGCGGTAGGCATGCGCCCGGACGGGCGCCCGCTGCGCGTGCGCTGGCGGGACGTCGTGGCGGCCGTGGATCCCACTCAGGGCCCGGGTGAGATGCTGACGCTGGACTTCAGCCGGTCGCGGGCCGAGGTGGTCGATCCCGGCGAATGGACGGTCGATACGCCGGGGTCCCTCCTGGATATCGTGGGCACCCGTTCCGGCCACGGCTCCACGTGGTTTGAAGTGGACCTGCGCTTCATCGTGGATCTTGGTCCCGTCCGGATCAGCGGGGCCACGGTGCGCGCCACCTTCGCAAACGGTGACGTCTCGCTCGGATTGCGCGGCCTGATCGCCGGCATGGATGTCCCCGGGCTGATCCGGGGCGAGGGCCAGGTGTCGTTCACACCGGGCGGGTTCGCGGTGGTCCTGGGGGTCGAGGTCCCGCCTGTCGGCGTCGCCGCCCTGGGTTTCCTCCGTTACAGCGACCTTCCCGAGGGCCGAAAGACGGAACTCGGATTCGCCGTCGACCTCCCCGGACCCATACCCCTGGGACCCACCGGGCTCGGGTTGTACGGAGTTCTCGGAACCTTCGGATACAACGCCCGCTCGCAGGCCCTCGATCCCGCCAACCCATTCCGGTCGCTCAGGGAATGGAAGCCTTGGGACGCCCTGGACTTTGGAGCGGGCAACATGACCATCGGCATCGGCGTCAGCATCGGCACCGCGCCGGACAACGGCTTCTTCTTCAGCTCCCTGGGTGTCCTCGGCATCACCGTCCCCGCGTTCGACTTGCGCGTCGGACTGGACGGGAAACTGCTGGGCGAACGAACGACTTTTACCCGCTCGATTCTGGGCCAACTGAAAGACCGTGCAGATCAAGATCCGCCGCCTGGGGGCCCGGCTGAGATCACGGTCTCCGGCGGGATCGCCGCCACAACGGACGCACTCGACATCGCAGTCGCCGGGAAGTTCGAGATTAAGTTCCTGGTCAACGTGGAGGTGCCGCTGGCAGCGCATTTCCCCTTCCGCGGCGCCAACTGGTGGATCAGGACCGGCAGCGACGACGGAATAGTGGCGCCCACAAACCGTCCGCCCGGCCCCATCAGCGCCAAGGTCTTCCCGGGCACACCGTTCGAGTGCAGGGGCTGGGCGTTCCTCATGGTGCACGGCGCCGGTATCAACACGCCGGGCCTGATGGGCGACCCCGCCATGCCGGCGACGACGGGCTACACCATCGGTGTGGGTGCGGGCATCGAGGTGGTCATCGGGGCCAAGGGCATTCTCTGGGCAGAGATCACGTCCCGCCTCGCCGCCCTCATCAGCACCAGGCCCCAACTGGTCCGCGTCAGGGGCAACGTCAGCGGAACGCTGGGGATCGGCCCCTTCCACATCGGACTTTCCGCGGATGTCACCCTGCAGATTTGGACCGACCAGGCAGGCAAAATCCAGTACGCCTACAAGCTGCAGGTCTGCGGCGAGGTCGACCTGTTTTTCGACACCCTCCGCAAATGCATCACCATCAACACCCTAAACGCCGCACCGGCACCATTGGCACCCGTTCCGGGGCCCAATGACTGGCCCTGGCCAGAGGTGTTCCTCGCCGACGGGCTCGGCCGTTCCCTCCCCGCCGTGAACGCAGGCGCCGACGCCGGAGCCGGTTCCCCGCAACGCCCGGCCAGCGGCAACGGCCTAAACCCCGACGGCGGCTGGACCCAGGCGCCGGTGGTCTGGCCCGACGTCGTGCCTCTCCTGGCCTTTCCGATCGCACCTTCTGTGGGGACGGCCAGCATCACCTCACCGGCACCCTCGGTCAACCTCGGCCTGGTCAGCTCCGGGGGCGCAACCATTACCTGGACCCTGCGGGACGTCGTGCTCGAAGATGTGACGAATCCCGGGGCAATCACCACCGTTCCGCTCTACGACACGTCGCGCTGGCAGCCGCCGGCGGACACCGGGACGTGGCCGGCAGGAACGTCCAATGCGCGCGAACTGGTCCTGTTGCGGCGTACGCTGCTGGCGTGGGCGGCGCACATCGCCGGCGACGGAAGCCACCTGAAGCCGATGATGGATCCCGGGCAGCTCATTGGTGGCGCCTGCCTCTGGACTGCGCCGGAAGGGCCGGGGTGGGCCGTCGGCCAGGACGCCGCTCCCCTGAATACGGCGGACTGGCATGTCCCGGCCGAACACTCCGAATGGGATTCGCGCACCCTCCTGACGTTCGCCAACGGCACCGGATTCACCGTCAGCACGGTACGCGTGACAGCCATGGGTGAACCACCCACGCTTCCCCCCGCCACCATTCCGGCCGGCCCCGTTGCCCTCTCCTCAGAAGCGAAGGCGGACGGCCGGCGGTTCGCGAGCGCCCTGCGCCTCACCGGTTCCGTCTTCGTCCAGCCCGAGCATGGGCCGTGGATGCGGACCACCATCACGCTTGACGAGCCCGCCGTGGACGGCCGGCTGCACCTGCTCCTCGCCCTGTCCGGCGAAGAGGCCCCCGACGGCGTCGATCTGGGCGAGGCAGCGGTCCGCACACAGGGCGGTGCGGAGGTGCCGGTACCGCTTGCTGCCGGCGACCCGACGGCAGACGGTTCCGGCGTCGTCGTCACTCTGACCCTGCCATCCTCACCCGATGACCCGATCGCCAGCATCGGCCTGAAACACTACTGGGGGCGGCCGGCATACATCCTCGGCCTGATAGCAACCGCCGCCAAGGACCACGCCGCGGCCAAGCGGGGACGGGACGCGCAGAGGGCCTCAAACGACGCCGATGCGGCGGGCTCAGCCAGCCCCGCGAAGCTCAGCCAACTGCTGACGCCGGGACACCGGTACCGCCTCACCGTCAGCCTCGGCTGGGACAGCGCACTCAACGTCGCAGGCGTTACCGCGGCGCCGGCCAGTTCGGGGCCCGGCCCGTTCACCCGGTCCTGGTACTTCGCCACCGCCGGCAAGGACCCGAACCCGCCACCCAAACCGGCCACGGCACAGCAGGCTTCAGAGCTGGTGAAATCCGGCACCGCCTCCGGGTACTCGTCCAAGTGGAAAGTGATGGAATCCGCTGCCCCGGCCTTTACGGCCACCGGCGCCCAAATCGAGGCCCACCTTGCCGCCTACATCCTGCTGGACACCTTTAAGCCCGCCTACCTGGCCCGTTACGTCAAGGGCTTCACCACCGCAGACCACACCGAATACCTTTTCCCCTCCGACCGTCCCGGAATTGAATTCCTGGCCATGCACATCGTGGAACTGGCCGGACTTTATGACCGCGACGTCGGGCTCCTCCTGCGCCGCGTCGACAAACCGGCGCCGGATATATACACCGTTCCATTCCCCCAGCCGGCAAAATCGAAACCAAAACTGGCCCTGGCGTCAGCAGTTGAAGTGGCAGCCGGGAACGCCGGGTGCCCGGTGCCGCCCACAGAGTCATCCGTGACTATGCAGCAGGACATGGAAAAAGGGGCCAGCTACGAGCTCTCCTGCGTTCTGCCGGAGGCCGGGAACATGCAGCCGGACGTGTGGACGCCCTCCCTCGGCGGCATCACCTTCACCACCTCGAACTACGACGGCCCCGCCGACCTCCTGCACTCCTTCGGCTTCGCCTCAGGTGCGTACGGCACCGCGGCGGCACACGGCGACCTGCAGGTGGTTCCGGTGACGACGGCGGCCGGGCAGTTCCAGGACGACGCCAGACTCGAGCGGTTGGTTGACGCCCTTGGCCTCCCGCCGCTCCGGCCCGTCCGCTCCAACCGTTCCAGCCTGCTCTGGGCGCCGGCCGACGGCGGATGGGCCCTCGCCGGCCTGCTGCTCGAATCGACAGAACCGCTCATCCGCGATGATTCCCGGCGGATGGGACTGGGGGCCGCGAAGCTCTCCGGAACGGAACTGCCGGTCCGCGGGGTGAACAGGTCAGGCACCACAGCACTTTGGCTGGCCGCCACGCCACTGAATGTCAGCGCGCCGGCGAGCCTCGAAGTCCGGGCCACCGACCGGCTGGCCGGCTTCACCTGCGGAGTGGCGGTAACGGCACCGCCGCGCTTCACCACCGCGATCCTGCAAGCTGCGGAGGGGCAATGAGCATCGTCTTCTGCGACCGGGCCACGGCCTTCGGTGACATCGCCTGGCTGTTTGGGGGCGGTACGGATCCGCAGATCCCCGACGGCGTCCACTGGCACGTCACCATGGGCCGGACCGGGGGGCTGCCCGCCGGTCCGACAGTGATCGTGGATTTGGAGATCGACGATGGCAGTTTCCGCGGCGCCAATCTGTCCTGGGCGTCCGGAACAGGTTCACCCGGCGATTGGCAGATCGACGCCGACCAAGGCCACGAGCTCACATTGATCTTCGACAAACCCGCGACGGGACCAGAGGTGCTTGGCTGGGTCCTCATCCAGGGCGAGGATGACCTCACACTGGCGGCTGCCGACCCCCGGCTCACCCGGCAGGGCCTGTGGTCGGCCAACGCAGCCCGGTCCAAGCCCGACCCCGGTGGCTCCGTCAACTGGCGGCTCGCCTCGGCAGATTGCCAGGTGGTCCGCATCACCGGACACGGGAAGGTCATAGAAGCAACGGCATACATGGCTAGCAGCAGTTCCCCCCTCGACCACAACCGCGTGTTCAGCTGGGCATCACTGGCAAACGAAACTGCACAACAGATTCCGTACTATCTCCCCGCCCGCGGGGACAGCGGCAACTGGGAATCCCGGGCCAAGCTTTCCGCGCCCCTCTACCGGTTCCCCTCCGATCCGGAACGCCCGGGCGAGTATGAACCGGACCCGGGCCGCGAGCTCTCCCGGATCCGCTCGATCGCCATGCCCCCGCCGGGGACCGGCATCGTCGGGGTGGAAACATGGTGCCGGGCTGCATACGGAGCCCTCGACAGCGGCGTACGCGGAATCATTAGCGGCGAGGCCGGCGGTACCAGGGTCTCCCAGCCCGCCGACGAGGCCTACCTGCAGGCCTCCGTGGACCCCGGCGTCGCGCGCTGGCAGGGCCTCTCAGGCACGCTCGACCGGGAACCGGACCCGGCCGATGCACCCGGCCGGGCAGGGCTTGCCGCCGCCCTCGTCCCTGTTTTCCGGCGGCTTGGCCCCCGGGAGTTCCTTGTCCCACAGGACGCCGAGGCGGAAAAGTTCTACAACGACGAGATCGGTGGTTTTTTCGACCTGCAACAGACGGCCCGCGACTTTCCCCAGCTGGGGGACGGCAGCCGGTGGGAGCTCACCCTGCTCGCCGTTCCCCTGCCCTACCTGTGCGAATGCCCGCAGGACAAGCCCGAGCCGCCCGCGCTGCTCCCGCTCGGTTCGTCCTGGAACGCCGTCACCACCGGCCAATGGTCGGCAACCGTGGCCATCGACCGGGTGGTGCCCCGCGGCGAGGTCGCCTTCGTTCAAACAGAACCAACGCCTGCCACCCTGCACCCGGGAGATCCAGGGGCGCCCCAGCCGATGATCGCAGGGTACTCCAAGCCGGATGGCCGGCACGTTCTCACCGACGCCGCGATCCCCGGCGAGTACCAATCCGTCAAGGTCGGCGTAAGCCTGCAGGACTGGCTCGGACGATGGGGTGACAGCGGCGAAGCAATACTCGACCGGCCAGCGCGGCCACCCGTTCCCCCGCCGCACGGCAGCACACTCGTCATTCCCGGCATTGTCCCCACCGGCGGTGCACCAGCTTCCTGCGCCACGGTTCGCGCCGACGTCAGAGTGCAATGGCCGGCCGGCCCCGGAGCCGTACCGCTGAGCGGTTTGAGCGTCGCCGTTCCCCGGGAAGCCTCCCCCCGGATGCTTTCCGTCGGCTTCGGCGACGTCGAGGGCGGGAAGATCACCCGCGTGGTCGAATTCGCGGCCGTGGAAACGACGCCGGGCGAAGTTGCCGCTGACACGCTGACGCTCCAGAGCATCGACGCGGACGGCAGAACCTCCTCAGCGGTCACCATCACCGCAACAATCGTTGATCCGCGGCCGGTCCGGGCACCGTTCGCCAGCCCACGGCTCATTGCAACTACGCGCCGCGGCAACGACCCGTCCGTGACGGTGACACTGTCCATAACCGCAGCCCCCAACGCCCGCGCGTACCGCATCCTGATCGCCAGTGAAACAACGCTCAGGAGCGCGTTCGGCCTGCCTGCCCCGGAGCCCTCCGAGCCGCGTGCCGAACGCGCGGCGACCGTCCGGCAGGCCATGGCGGGCCGCGACCAGCGGCGCTTTTACTCGTGGGCATCAACCGAAACACACACAGTCCTGAACGGCGTAGCCAAAGCCACCATCGAGCTGCCCGCCGGTACTGATGGGGTGGTGTTTGCCCGCGCGGTCGCCGTCGCTACGGTCCCCGGAAACCCGCCGACGGAGTCGGTGTCCACCCCGTTCGAGCGGACCCAGCCCGTCGCCGTCGTGGTGCCCCGCAGCGACTTCCCACCCGTGCCGGACATTCAGACGTCCGTCGGCGAAGATGGCACCGCGGCCGTCACCGTCCGCGTCACCCGGCCACCTGCGGCGGCGCTTTCCAGCCTCCGCATCAACGGCGATCCCGAGGTTCACATAGAGGCGCGTCTTGTCGAGTACGTGGCCAGTGCCGAGCCGGTGTTTTGGCCGCAGATCAGCACCCTGGCTTTGAAACCATCCGCCGGGAACCCGGCAGTATTTGAAGGCACCGCTCCTTTGCGGGGACGGCCCTGGCAGCGAACTGCAGTTGCCGCCTGCGTCCGGTACCCGGCGGAGCCGACGCTCGCAGCCGGAGACATTGCCATTGAAAACAGCGAGATCCGTCCCGTCGGGCTGCAGTACGAACACATCCCGTCTCCCTGGGGCCCGTATTCCACCCCGGCGTGGATCGGCATCCGCGGAAACGTGCCCACCATCGAGTACTCACACACCCTCGGCTCCGTGTCCGTCACGGCCAGTGGCCTGCCCGACCTGCCAGCAGGCGCCCCTGCGTGGACAATGCAGCTCCTGCGCGGAACAGCGAGCCTGGCACCGGACCCCGGCCCGTCCGGGGGCCGCGTTCCAGCGTCCGCGGGCCTCACCCTGATTCCGAGGCCCGGCTACAGGTACGCCGTACTGCTCACCGATCCGTTCGGAGGGCAGCACGGACCGGTGCCCTTGCTCCTGATCTGAAGGCGCACGCCTTTGGGGCCCCAACTGTACGTTCGCGCTCGGTGGCCTCTCCCCAGCCGCCGCGGCCCGCCGGACCCCGCCGATCCAAGTGGTACGGGTCCACGGTCAAGAAATTCGAGTACCGGCTACCCTTGTCCGGCCAGCGGTCCCAGGACTACGTTGCCGTGTAGTGGTCCTCGCGGGCCGCCAACTCTCTTCAAATGGTCTCTAGCAGCTTGAACCGTGTGTTCAGCCAGCATTGGGGTGCGGAATGATGAAACGGGTCTTTAAACTTGGCGTTGTGAGCGGTGCCACGGCATCCCTGATTTTGGCGCTGGCGGTGGGAGCCGCCCCGGCGCACGCGGCCGCAACATGCACGCCGGGAACCGCCACACCTACAGATGCCAATCCGGGAACAGCGGTGGTGGCCGACAATTTCGAAAACGGGGCCCTGACCGGCTTCACGCCCACGACGACGGGCACCGGAACCGCTGCGGTCTCCTCGGACCAGGCCCATTCAGGGACGTGCTCCGCGTTCGTGCATGCCACCACTGATGCGGGCTCGGTGGCCAAGATGCAGGCGCCCCTGCCGGCGGGCACAGTCACGTCCTACGCCGATGGCTGGTTCAACATCACCCAGGCCGGCGTGGTGGGCAACGACGTCCCGTACTTCCGGTTTTTCTCCGGCACCTTGAGGGTCGCCGACATCTACCGCTACAACTCCAACGGGCAGCTTTGGCTCCGCGTCACGTCGCCCACCGGAGCTTTCGTCTATACCAAGCTGCTCGGTTCCTCCATTCCCTTGAGCACCTGGCACCACGTGATGATGCGAGTGACCGCGAATGGCCTGGGGACCGACGTGCAGGTGTGGTTCGATGAGACCTCCGTGTACTCCAACAACCAGGTAGCCAGCGCAGCCACCACGCTGACCGCGGCCCAGGTCGGCGCAGAACACGACAGGCAGATGGGCGACAGCTACATTGATGACGTGGTCATCAAGGCCTCCAACCAGACCAGCCCCACTCCCGTCGCTCCTCCGCCCAGCGCCAGTTCGTCCATCCGCAGCGCCGGGGACGTCGTGGCGGCCGATTCCGGCGGCGTGCTGTGGGACTACCAGGCAACCGGCAATGGCAAGTTCCAGCCGCGGCAAGAAATCGGCACCGGCTGGTCCGCTCTGGCCAAGGGGTTCGTGACGGACTGGAACAGCGACGGCGTTTTCGACGTCATCGCGCAGTGGAAGGACGGCCGGCTGAGCTTCTACCCCGGAAAAGCCGGCGGCGGATTCAGCCCGGCCAAGGCCATCGGCACCGGCTGGGGCAGCTACAACATCACCGTGGGCCACTGGCGCACCACCGACCAGTTTCCGGGAATCCTTGCCTACGACGCCGCCGGGACCCTCTGGTACTACGGCAACAACGCCGGAACATCGCTGTCACCCCGCATCAAGACCGGAACCGGCTGGGGAGGCCTGTACCTCACCATGACCGACTTCGATCAGAACGGGACGCAGGACCTCCTCGCCAAGCGCGCTGACGGCGCGCTGGTGCTGTACCGCTCCACCGGCGCCGGCGGCTTCGTCTCCGAGGTTAGGCGCACGGTGGGCACCGGATGGAACGGCATCAACAGCGTCACCAGCCTTTCCGGATTCACCACGGGAAGCTCAGGGCTCATGAGCCGGCTCACCGACGGCCGCCTGGCCAACTACCCCTTCAGCAAGGGCACCTTCGGCGCGAGGACCATCGTCGGCTCAGGCTGGAGCGCCTACAACATCATGCGGTAGGGCGCCTTGCGCTGAAGCCGGGCCAGGAGCACATACACGACGGCAGCGGCCAGCGCTGACGGCAGCGTCGCCGTGGTGAAGGCAAACATGGGTGACGATGCAAACGTGACCGGGTCAAGCAGAAGCAGGTAAACCACCACACCGATTGCCATGCTGGCAAAGCCCGCCACGTTCACGCCCTTCCAGTACCAGTAAGCCGAGCCAGCGCCGTCGTTATACAGCCCGTCCAGGTCCAGGCGCTGCTTCCTGATGATGAAGTAGTCGGCGATCTGCAGCCCGCACAGCGGGCCGAAGACGACGGCTGAGAGGGTGAGGAACGTTCCGAAGTTGGCGTAGAACGGCTCCGCCAGGAACACGATGACCACGGCCACGGTCAGCCCTGCCACTGTCGTCGCCCCTCTCCAGCTGAGGCGGGCGTCGATGGCCGGTTGCTGCTTGAGGGACAGCGCCGCCGTGTAGGTGCCCACCATCGCCGTGCCCACGTTGGCAACGATGATGAACGCGAAGGCCGGCAGGGCCAGCCACACGCCGCCGATTTCCAGCAGCCCGGGCAGCGGGTCTCCGCCGGAATCCGGGAAGACCAGTCCGGTGTACAGGCCGATCAGGCAGATGACCGCGAGCGCCAGGCCAAGTCCCAGCGTCACCGGCAGCACCGACTTCCTGGTGCTCTTGGAGAACCTCGTCATGCCACCTACATACGGCCACCAGGACAGAGCCGTGGCGAGCATGAGTTCGATCGCCGTCGTGTAGTCCAAAAGCTTGTTGCCGCTGGCTTCACTCGGCTTGGCCCCGAGGAGGGCACCCCAGCCCACCTTGCCAATAATCACCACGATGACCATCACCCCGAGCGCCAGGACCGAGCAGGCAACAATCACACCCACCCTTCGAAGAATGCCGGGACCGCGGCTGATGAGCGCCCACACCACCACCAGGCAGACCAGGCTGCTCACCGTCTGGGCGATCGGCGCGTTGGCCTCGCTCACGACGCCGAGAGTCACCAAGAGCAGGGCAGCGGACTTTCCGCTGAAAATCATCAGCGTGGTGCCCCACCCGATCGTAAAGAGAAAGGTCAGTGCCACGGTGAAGAGCGAACCCCGGGTACCGAAGACAGGCCGCGTGGAGCGCACTGCCTCCAGCCCGTACCGCGTTGCCATCGGCACCGTGGCCAGGAACACCAGGAACATTCCCGCCAGCATGGCCGCGATCATCACGATCGACCCCTGCACCGCCGGGAGGTAGAAGGCCACATATCCGCCGATGATGAAGCACCAGGTGGCCACCGCAGCCTGGGCAGAGCTGAAGAACAGCGCCTTGGGGCTCCAGTTCCGCTCGTGGCTCAGCAGGGGAAGCGATCCCTCGGTTCCCGAGGTGGAGATTCCGGTGGTCGTCTGAGTCACAGGAACCACCCCACGATCAAAGCGACAACGGGAAGAGCAATGGTGACGGCCAGGAGCGTCCGCATGTCCGCAAAGCCCGACGGCGGTTCCAGACTGCCGTACTGCCATTCAGCCAGCCTGGCGTTGAGTTCTTCTGCGTACTGCTCTTCGAGTGTGCTCACGGTGTACCCAATTTCAAGGAGTTGGAGTAGGGGCGGTCAGGCTTAGATTTCGGAGTAGCGGAAGGAGTGCGACTCCGCACCTTCGCGGTTGGGGCCGTAAACAGTGACCATGCGCGCGTAGACGGGCGCCCAGTACCGGCCGGTCCGTCCCGGATTGACGCGTGCCGCATCGCCCGGCCTCAGGATGACGGTCTCGCCGTCGCACTCGATATGGAGTTCGCCTTCCAGCACGAAGTTGGTCTCGGTGTGGGGGTGGAAGTCTTCCCAGCCGCAGGCCTCCAGCTCCCATTCCGAGAGGATGAATTCGTCCCAGGGGCCCACGGGATGGGAGTTTATGAACCTGCAGCGCAACCGCTGCCATTCGTCCTTCATGGGTTTCTTGGACTTCGCCGGCCAGAAATCGATCGCTTCCCCCGTCGTCGGCGTCGGGGTCTGAGGGGTGGTTGTGGTCATTGTTCTTACCCGTTTCTGAAGTAGGAATCTGCTTTGCGGGTTTGCTTGGGGAAATCCAAATCAGGGTTGCGTCAATCGTGATCTGCGTCACGGCGCATTCAATACAGTGACAGGGACGCTTGTTCCAGTCAATGGTTCAGAACGAAGAATGTGGAAGGTTACTTCACGTGCAGGGCGGAAGGTCCCCGGGGAAAAACTCATCTTGAACGGTTGACTTGTACAGCTGTTCATGTGAAAGTTTTGGAACACGAAGTACGTGACTGGCATCACACCGGCGAAGCTCGACGAGGAGCCCGCCGGAGCCCTCTGGACACACAGAATGTCGCGTTCGCACACGATCTTTCCCGGACCCCCACCCCGGTTCTGACCTGATCCCAGCGCAGTCCCATCGGCGTGCACCACGCTGCTCAACTCCGAGCAATCCCTTACAACAACACAGGAGAGACCCATGGAAATCCTCGTAGGAACACTCAGCAAGGCCGGATCCATCCACAAGGTAGTTGGCGGCTACGTCGGCCTGCCCTCGATGAACGAGCCCGGGACGGTCGCCGCCATCGGCGACTCCCTCCACAACCCTGAAGGGTCGGTTATGAGCGCCGGATTCTTCGAGCTGAAGGCCTCCGAACCGCTGGTGTACACGTACACCTACGACGAAATGAAGGTGGTCATCAAGGGCGAGTTCATCCTCACCGATGAAACGACGGGCGAAGTGACGCACGCGAAGGAGCGCGACGTGCTGTTCTTCCCCAAAGGCACCACCGTCAAGTTTGAGACCCCCGAGTACGGCCTGGGGTTCTTCGCCGGCGAACGCTCCTTCGCACCGTAAGGACTCCCCCGCGCACGCAGCGCATCCCACAGCGCCGCACGCCGGCGAACCCCAGAAGTTCGATTGGAAGAGGAGAACAACATGGCATTACGAGTAGGAATCATTGGTGCGGGCCCCAGCGGCATGGCACAACTGCGGGCGTTTGAATCAGCACGGCAAAAGGGCGCCGACATCCCCGAGATCCGGTGCTTTGAGAAGCGGGAGGACTGGGGCGGGCAGTGGAACAACAGCTGGCGGATCGGCCTGGACGCCCAGGGCGAGCCGGTCCACTCCAGCATGTACCGCCACCTCTGGTCCAACGGGCCCAAGGAGTGCCTCGAGTTCTCGGACTACTCCTTTGACGAGCACTTTGGCCGCCCCATTTCCTCCTTCCCGCCCCGCGAGGTCCTCTTCGACTACATCAAGGGCCGGGTGGAAAAGTCCGACGTCCGC
This sequence comes from Arthrobacter sp. 05T423, assembly GCF_056396245.1. Lineage (NCBI taxonomy): Bacteria > Bacillati > Actinomycetota > Actinomycetes > Micrococcales > Micrococcaceae > Arthrobacter > Arthrobacter sp. 05T423. The sequence continues at coordinate 57,510 of NZ_JBFTLC010000018.1, read as the reverse complement.
AAGTACGTCCAGTTCAACAGCGTTGCACGCCACACCAGCTACAACGAGGAAACGCAGGAATTCACGCTGACGGTTGAGGACCTCAAGACCAACCGCACCGAGACCCACGTATTCGACAAGCTCGTGGTTGCCACCGGCCACTTCTCCGTCCCGTCGGTCCCCGAGTTCAAGGGCATCAACACCTTCCCGGGCGAGGTCCTGCACGCGCACGACTTCCGCGGAGCCGAGCGCTTTTACGGCAAGAACCTGCTCATGATCGGCAGCAGCTATTCCGCCGAGGACATCGGCATGCAGTCCCACAAGATGGGTGCCGCGTCCATCACCCTCAGCTACCGCACGGCGCCGATGGGCTATGACTGGCCGGATAACACCGTGGAGCGCCCGCTCGTCACCCACTTCCAGGGGCGCACCGCCTACTTCAGCGATGGCACCCAAGACGAGTTCGACGTCGTCGTGCTTTGCACCGGATACCAGCACAAGTACCCGTTCCTGCCCAGCGGGCTGTCGCTGAAGTCGCCGAACGTGCTGTACCCGGACAACCTCTACAAGGGCGTGGTCTGGCAGCAGAACACCAACCTCTTCTACCTGGGCGCGCAGGACCAGTACTACACGTTCAACATGTTTGACGCGCAGGCGTGGTTTGCCCGCGACGTCATGACCGGCGCGATTGATCTGCCGTCACTTGCAGAGCGCGAGGCGGACATCCAGCTCTGGCTGGAGCGCCAGGCCGCGCTGCCGGACCACGACGCGGAGGCCGACTTCCAGACGGACTACCTGCGGGAGCTCATTGACGCCACGGATTACCCGTCCTTTGACCTGGACGCTGTTTCCCAGCTGTTCAAGGACTGGATGCAGCACAAGCACGATGACATTCTGGGATACCGCGACATGATCCACCGCTCCGTGGTCACCGGCACCATGGCCACCACGCACCACACCCGCTGGCTCAACGCCATGGACGACTCCATGGAGCGGTACCTGAACGGCCCGTCGCAGGACGTGGACACCGGCGCGCCCGCCACCGTCCCTGAGATCGTGGCCGCCAGGTAATTCCGGGCCATGGGCGGCTGACTGTCCGGCACCCTGGATCGCGAACCTTTCCAAGAGGAACGCGGCCAGGGCCGGACAGGCCCCGCGTCGGCTCCTGGCGGGTCCTGTAGAAGCACTCCTCAACGTGACATGACATCTGTTCCAGTCAATTGTTCAGGACAATGATGCGAAACCTTTGTCCAAGCAATAGTCTTAATGGAAATGTCCCTGCCGGGCAGAACCGGGAGACTGGAGAGAGAGCTATGCGGGTATCCTCAGCAGATCGAAAAGACCAGCTAATCGCAGCCACCGTGGAGCTGATGAGGCGTGAGGGCGTCCAGTATGTGACCATGCGGGCCATTGCCAAGGAGGCCAACGCGCCCCTGGCCGCCGCACATTATTGCTTCAGCGACAAGAGCGAGCTCATGGATGCGGCCGCCGAAGCGTGGCTGAAGAACCTCAACCGCTACTCCAGCGACGTCCCGGTCCACCTGGGACTGCGCAAGGCCGTGGAACAAGTGGCGGAAAACTACTGGCGCGCGCTCGAGGAAGAGCCCGGCAGCCTGCTTGCCGAAATCGAACTCATCCTGTGGGCCACGCGCAACGCGGCCTCCAGCCCGCTGGCCGCGAAGATATATCCCGCCTATGAAGTGGAGCTGGGAACCCTGTTTTCCGCCGCCGCCCAGGGCAACGGCGACAAGTCCGGCATAGACGCCGCGACGCTGGTGAGGACCTTCCTGATGATCTACGACGGAGCGGCAATCCAGTACATGACCGACCCGAAGGCCGCCGATCACCGCGCCAATTTCTTCATGGTGCTTGATGCGCTCCTGGTCAAGGCCGGCGTCTAGGACCCGCTACGTGAAACGGAGCTAGCTGCTCGCGCCGGAGGCGATGACGCCGGCACCAAGGGCGGCGATGATGCCGCTGCTGACGCGTTCGACGCCGGTGCTCACCTTGGGGCGCCGCAGCCACCCCATCGCTTTGTAAGCGACGAGCGCCACGGCGGCCAGGTAGGCGAACCCGATGACCGCTTCCACTGAGCCGAGGATCATCGCGGTGCCCATGGTGTCGCCGCCCTGCGGGATGAACTGCGGGACCACCGCCAGGTAGAACAGGCCAACTTTGGGGTTGAGCAGCGTGGACAGTGCTCCCGCGCCCAGGCCGGCGAGCTTGCTGTACCGAAGCGCGCCTCCTTCTTTGCCGCCCTCCACGCCGTCCTTGGCGGCTTTCCGCGTCTTCAGGAACGAGGAAATGCCGAGGTACAGCAGGTAGAGGCCGCCCGCGATCTTGAGCCAGCGGAACACCTCCGCGGACTGTTCCAGGATCGCTGCCAGTCCGACGCCCACCAGGGCTGCCCACGCGATGGCGGCAACCGCCGAGCCCGCCGCAGCCGCAATCCCTGCGCTGGGCCGGTTCAACGCGATGCGCAGCACCAGGAACGTGTCCGGTCCGGGCGTGAGGGACAGTATGAGGCACAGTCCGGCGAAGGCGGCGAGCGAGGCGAGGGTCATGAGGACGATTATCCTTGAAGTGCTTCCCCACGAAAAGTCGCGTACCTGCGGCCCAAGTCCGTGCGTGCTGGTGGATCTGCGCTGAGCTGTTAACGGCAGAAGCGGTCTCCGCAGGCGCGCGGAGACCGCTTCCCTTATTGATTCCGCAGGACCGGTGGTGAGATCGGCCCCGCGGAAACAAACTTTTTGCGCCGCGGCTCGTCCGCTACGCGGGACTACTTATGACCCGGGTACTTGGGCTGGTTGTGCTTGCCCCAATTGCGGTCATGGCCCTTGTGGTCCTTACCGTGCCGGTCGTAACCGTGGTGGTCGTAGCCATGCCGATCGTAACCATGGTGGTCGTAGCCATGCCGATCGTAACCATGGTGGTCGTAGCCATGCCGATCGTAGCCGTGCCGGTCATAGCCATGCCGGTCATAGCCCTGGCGGTCGCAACCATGCCGGTCATAGCCATGCCGGTCATAGCCATGCCGGTCGTAACCGTGCCGGTCGTAACCTTGGCGGTCGTATCCGTCCTTGTCGTAGCCGTGGCTGTCGTACTTACTGTGCTGGGAGGACGAATAGCCCTGGGTCGTAGCCCCGGTGTCCGCCGAAGCGGCTCCGGCCGTGAGTGCCACGCCACCAAGGGTCAGGCCTGCGGCCAGAACAGTGGTGCTGATAACGCGAGATGCTGTATTCATGGAAACTGTTCCTAGCGAAAGTTATTGATAAGAAAACGCAGGGCAGAAAGGGTGTGCGTCATTGCGGCGTGCGTCATTTAGGCGCAGTTATCCTTTGGGCGTTGTCTGCGTTTGTTTATCCAAGCTTGCTAACGGCATCGCTGGCGCTCAATTACGCGCACTTCAACGCCGCACTTGGATATTTTTCCCATGCCCCCATCAAGCGTCAGGCGATAAGATCAAGCCCGCCGTTTTGAAGAGCAATGGTTGCGAGTGAGCACGATCGCGTGCCCGGCGGGGTCTCAGATCAAGAGCATTGGACTCGTTGATACTGACCGAATCCAATGGGGTTGAACGGTACCCCCGCCTTCGGTTTTATTGGGTGAAACCGGCGGTGGGGATTACCCACAGATGAATGCTAAACCTGAGAACGAACGCCGTAAGTTCGCATTCTTCATTCTTTTGCTTTAATTGTGACCGCACTTCATCGTCCAGGATGAAGGGTACGGGATGAGAGGGTACGGATTGGTTTTGTGTTTTTCCGTACCGAGGCTCCCCAGCTGGCCTTGCCGCGACTTATGCCCCTGTGGCTAGAGGACTTCGGGATTTACCTACCCTAAGGCAACAATCAACTCGGGCGCACCTTAAATGGCTACTCGAATTTCGGCCTCGCCCACTACTTGGTTACCCGTACGCGCAGGCATCTGCGTACTGGCCACTGGTGACGGACCCAGAAAAGGTGGCCAAATGCATTGAGGCAAGCAGGCAACCACGGAGCCGTCCAGACGGCGGCGGCGCGTTCAGCAGCGACCTAGCCGCCGCTGCCGCTGCCTGGGTAGCTCCAGGTCGGTCAGAGCCTGCGCCCTGACCGGACCTGTGCCGATGCCGCATCCGGTTCGGCTTCTGCGACGGTTGCGGCCCTGACCGACTCGGCAAGAGTCCTGTCATTGCGCGAGATGATGTAGTGCACCGCGGCAGCAAGAATTGCCCCGACGAACCAGGAAAAGGCGGAGAGGGCGGCAAAGATCGGAGTGAGCGCAACAACTACCGCGGGGACGGCCGAGACGAGGAACGAGACGACGGCTTTGGGGTTCCAGCCGCCCGAGTACGTGTAGTACCCCTGCTCAGTGAATAGGTCGGGAACCAGCACATGCTGCCTGCGGAGCACGTAGTAGTCGGTCATGATGATCCCGAAAAGAGGACCCAGCAACGCACCCAGCCCGCCCAGGAAGAGGTTGATCACCACCGGGCTGTTAAACAGGTTCCAGGGCGTGATGACCAGGGCGACCATTGCCGCGATCAGGCCGCCGCGCCTGAAGTCGATTCGTGAGGGCCACACGTTCGCCAGGTCGTAGGCCGGCGAGACGAAGTTGGCCACCACGTTGATTCCCAACGTCGCGATGGCGAAGGTGACTGCGCCGAGCAGAAGGGCCCAGATGCTGTCGATCCGTCCCACGATCTCGACCGGATCGTAGATGTGCTCACCGTAGACCTTGAACGTTCCGGCGGTGACCACCACGGAGACCACGGAGAAGGCGATGAAGTTCACCGGCAACCCCCACAGGTTCGCCGTGCGGACCGCCCTGCGGGACGGCGCGAAGCGGGAGAAGTCGCAGAAGTTCAGCATCAGCGTGGAGAAGTAGGTCACGGTCAGCGCGACGGCGGCAAAGAAGGCATGCACGGTGCCCCACTGCGCAGTTCCTCCCGGCAGGTCCAGGGACACGTTCCCGCCCGCCCTGATCAGGATGTAAATGACCAGGAGGCCCATCACAACCCAGACTGCCGGACCGGCCCAGTCCTGGAATCTCCTGATGGTCTCCATGCCGTTTCGAAGCAGCAGCAGCTGAAGCGACCACATCAGCAGGAAGGCGAGCCAGCCGAGGGTGGATTCACCCAGGAAGTTGTTTTGCGTCAGTCCCTTCAGATCGGGCCAGATCTTCAGCGCGATGATGATGACGGCGCGGGAAGCGAGCCACGTCTGGATGCCGTACCAGGCGATGGCCACCAGCGCCCGGATCAGGGCCGGCAGGTTGGCGCCGAACGTTCCAAACGAGACCCGCGCGAGCACCGGGTACGGGACGCCGGTCTTTTGCCCCGCGTAGCCGGAGAAATTCATCAGGAAGAAAACAAGGATGATCCCCACAACCAGTGCGAGGAAAACCTGCCATGCCCCGAGGCCCAAGGCGAAGAGGCCGGCGGCGAAGGTGTAACCGCCCAGGGAATGGATGTCGGACATCCACATCGCGAACAGGGAATAGGTACCCCACGTGCGGTGCTCGGCCGGCGCGAGGTCCTTGTTGTACAGGCGCGCACTGGCTCCGGGAGGAATCGTGTGAGTCACGGAATCCTCACCTCCCAACTTCCACATTCTGAAATTAATACTCTGAATGGTTTACAGAAGGGCATCTGTGAGTGCTAATATACTCCGTTTTGTTCCATGGACCGGCGGCGCGGCCGGACGCTCTGATTCACCGCGGCAGTCACAGGATTGGCCTGACCCTGCAGGCCAATGTAACGTTTGTATCACCGGTTGGCGCACACGCCCGCGAAAACATCTGGTTTCCGCTTCGTGTGGTAAGTCCCGTTTCGCACCCCCGAAGAGGATTTTGTTCCCATGCGCAGGAAATCTCTGCTGTCTGTTGCCATGCTCTCGGTTCTGCTTGCCACGTCGGCGTGTACGGCAGGAACCTCCGCTGTGGGATCATTCCCTCGGCCCGCAGGCTCCGCGGGCGCAGCCTTCACGGGTGCAGGCGCCGGCGGCAGCTCCAGTGCCGGAGCTGGTTCCGGCAAGGGGCCGCAAATCGGGGTATCACAGTGGAATGCGGCCGAGGCCGCCAAGACCGCCAACACCGAGGCCACGGCAGCTGCACCAGCGGCCAGGAGCAAACCGGCTGCAGCCGAGGTCAGGTCAGTCGAGGGCAACGCCGGGGCAGCCGCCAAGGCTGGCGCCGCTCAATCCGCGGCAGCCAAGGGGGCATCCGCGGCAATAGCCGAGAAAGCAAGCAAAACCACTGCAGCTAAGAAGGCTGCAAAGGCCGCTGCAGCCGCGAAGGCCGACGCAGCCAAGAAGATCGCGGTTCCGGTTCCGGCAAAGACACCGCCGGTGGGCGCCCACGGCCTGAAGCATGTCACGCCCATCCCTGTTGATCCCAAAGGGGCACCTGCTCCCCTGCAGTCGGCATCTCCGGAAAAGACAGACAGGAAGGCTTTAAACGTCCCTCCCGGCACGCGGTTCCACCTGCCTGACGCCTTCTCCTACTTCGAGGTCGGGGACACCTGTGGCGACGGTGACCATCATGGGGACCGCTCCTGCCACGACGGCCATGATGCACACGGAACAGACTCCACGCCGTCAGTCGATGCTTGGCTCGACGGCCCGAGCCTGGATGGGGACGGCTCCAACGGCTGAGCCGTGAAATAGTGGCGGGATGATCAACCAGCAACGACTGTGGGACGAAGACGCTGCGGCGCAGTACGACACACCAGGGGAGGGAATGTTCTCCCCCGAGGTGCTGGGCCCCACGGTGGAGGTCCTGTCAGAGCTCGCGCGCGGCGGCTCGGCCGTGGAGTTCGCCATTGGCACGGGCCGCGTCGCCATCCCACTTTCAGCGGCCGGAGTCCGGGTCAGCGGTATCGAACTGTCGCACGCGATGATCTCCCGCCTGCGGGAAAAAGTCGGGGAGGACAAAATTCCCGTGGTGCAGGGCGACATGGCGGAGGCCTCGGCCGGGGCTGGCTTCTCGCTCGCGTTCCTGGTGTTTAACACGATCTCGAACCTTTTGACGCAGGACGAGCAGGTCCGGTGTTTCCACAACGCGGCCCGCCACCTTGCCCCCGACGGCCGCTTCGTCGTCGAACTTTGGGTGCCGCAACTGCGATCGCTGCCACCGGGGCACGGCGGAACGGTGGAGGTTAACGAACCCGGCTATCTCCTGGTGGATACCTATGACGTGCTAAACCAGCACGTCATTTCCCACCATGTGCGGTTCGGCACGGAAATCTCGGACGGGCGGGATGCGCGGATCGGACGGACACCTCACCGGTACATCTGGCCCAGCGAGCTCGACCTCATGGCACGGCTGGCCGGGTTCGAGCTGGAATCCAGGTGGGCGGACTGGAACCGCAGCGAATTCGGAGCCGAATCCCGCAGCCACGTGTCCGTGTACCGCCTCACCGCCCGCTGAGCCTGGAGCCGGCGCTGCCTCAGAAGGACCTGAGGACGCGTTGGGTTAAAAGCCGCAGGACGTGAGAGAGCGTCCGCCGAAATGCGGCAGGTACAGATAGAGCGTCGGTCAGAAAGCGGCAGGAAGTGAGAGAGCGTCCGGGTGGAGGCTTAGTCCCAGCCGCTGCCGGCAGCTGTCCGGCCGGAGAACCCGCCCAGCCCGTTGCCCCGGTAGAGCCAGAGCGCGCCGTTGGTGTCCACGGCCAGGACGTCAGCTTTGGCGTCGCCGCTGTAGTCGCCGCGGGCGGTGATGGCGGTCATGGAGTTCCAGCCGCTGCCCACCTGGACCCTGCTGCCGAATCCCCCGCGTCCGTTGCCGGGGTAGCGCCACAGGACGCCGGCAGCGTCGCGCGCCAGCAGGTCGGCCTTGCGGTCGCCGGTCAGGTCGCCGGGGCCGACGACGGCGGTCATGGAGTTCCAGCCCGAGCCCACCTTGACGCGGGCCAGCCAGGCACCGCGGCCGTTGCCCGGGTACAGCCAGAGGACGCCCGTGGTGTCGCGGGCCAGGACGTCGGCTTTCCCGTCGCCGTTGAAGTCACCGGGGCCCACAATGGCCGTGAACCCGTTCCAGCCCGAGCCCACCTTCACGCGGGCCAGCCAGGCGCCGCGTCCGTTGCCCGGGTACAGCCAGAGCACCCCGGAGCCGTCGCGGGCCAGGAGGTCCACGTGGCCGTCGCCGTTGAAGTCGCCCGGAGCCACGAGCGAGGTGAAGCCGTTCCAGCCGGAGCCCACCTGCTGCCGGGCCAGCCAGCCGCCGCGGCCGTTGCCCGGGTAGAGCCACAGGAAGCCCGAGTTCTCCCGGGCCAGGACGTCGGCCTTGCCGTCGCCGGTGAAGTCGCCCGTGGCGAGGACCGTGCTGAAGTGCAGCACGGCGCTGGCGGCGTCCAGCCGGCCGGCGCCGCAGCCCTGCGGGCAGCCGCCGGTCATGGGCCGTGCGGTGCGCTTAAGGCGGGCTTCGACGGCGGCCGGTGTCGCCGTCGGGCCCATCTGGGCCATGAGCAGCGCAGCCGCGCCGGACACGTGCGGTGCCGCGAAGGAGGTGCCTTCGGACCAGTAATAGTTGGTACCTGCCGCGTCAGTGGCCGTCGTTTCGCCGTCGTTCTCCGTAGAGAGGATGCCGTTGGGGTCGCCGCTGCTCGTATCGTCGGGGGAAGTCGGCGTCATGTCACCGCCGGGGGCGGTGATGTCAACGCCGGGACCGAAGTTGGAGTACGGCGCCAAGGCGCCGCTGCGGCCGCTCGCGGCGACGCTGATGACGTTCTTGCAGTTGGCGGGGGTGGAGTCAGAGGCCTGTGCCATTTCGTTGCCGGCCGCCGCCACCACAACCGATCCCCTGGCCGTGGCGGTGTCGATGGCATCTTGAAAGGTTTGAGGGCATGGTTCCGTGCCGCCAAGGCTCAGGTTGATGACGCGGGCAGGATTGAGGTTAAGCGGGGCGTCGGCCACCGGCGCCCCGGAAGCCCAGAGGATGGCGTCGGCGATGTCCGACACCTGGCCACCACACGGCCCCAGCACACGCACCGGGAGGATCTTGGCTCCGGGCGCCACACCGGCCATGCCCACGCCGTTGCCGGTGGCTGCCGCAATGATGCCGGCCACGTGCGTGCCGTGCCAGGAGGAGAACGGCGATCCCGGCGTTCCGTCGCCGCACTGGCCATCGGCCGACCAGTCACCCGGGTCCGTGGCGTCGGCGTCGCGACCATCATGGTCGCCGGACATGGCTGGGTCGGCGATCATGTCATAGCCGTCCAGAACGTTCTCGTCCAAGTCAACGTGGCTGGTTATGCCGGTGTCGATGACGGCCACCACCTGGCCAGTGCCCTTGGTCACGTCCCAGGCCCGGGTGACGCCGATGCCGCCCGTCTCCTGGGACAGATTCCACTGGTCACCGAACGCCGGATCATCCGGATTGGCCACCTTGGCCTGCAGCCTAAAGTCGGGCTCCGCATACGCGACGGCGGGATCGGCGCGCAGGGAGGCGAGCATCTTCTCGGCGTCGCCGTCGCCCAGCTCCTTGCTGGTGCGCACCACGCGGGCCCCGCTGGCCGTGGCGCGGACGTCCTTGGCGGTGGCCCCGAGCTTGGCGGCGGCCCGGCTGAAGGACTGGGCGCGGAGCGCGGAGCCGGCGCGGTCGGAGTCCTTGAACTTCACGATGAACTGGTCCGTGGGCGCGGTGGCCACCGACGGCCGGCGAGGGACGGACGGAAACGAGTCGGCCGGCGTCGGGGTTACGGGGCCGCCAGCCGCCGAAGCGGCGGGCGCTATGAGGGCGGACGCCACCAGGCCGGCGATGCCGGCGGACATGATGGCAGCGGAGAAGCGTGTTCGGCGCGTAAGAGACATCGAGACCATCCTGTGCGGCGCCGCTCAGCCACTGGTGCCGCGACGCAGTTATGAGGCGCGGCCCCCGCCGCGTTGAAGTTGAGTCTAGCGGCAGCGGCGCCGGGCACGGTATCAGGTGACCGTGCCCGCAGAAATAGTTATGCGAGCGCCACCTGGTTACCAACCTCTCCCCAGGCGTTCCGGCGGGAGTGGCAGGCCGTCAGTGGGTGAGTGCCAGCCAAACGACGGCCGCCGTCACCGCGGCCAGGGCTCCCAGTCCTGCGTAGGAAAGCGCCTGCAGCCGGCGATTCCTGGCCTCGCGCCGATGAAGACGGTCAAAATTCGGGTTCCCCATGGCCCAAAGCTATGTGGGAATTCTGGGATTTACCTAGGAAAAGATCTGTGGATCCTACTTGCGCACCAGAGTCTTCTCGGGCTGGGGAGTGTCCGCCACCGGGCCGCCGCGTGAGCTCCTGTTCCGGAGCCGCGCCTCGATGGGGCGTTCGAAGAGGGTGTAGGCGGCGCCGGCAAGCGGGATGGACACCGCAATTCCGACGACGGCGAACACGGCTCGTGCGGTCAGCGTCTCCGGGCCGAGTTCCAAGGCGGTCCGCAGCACGAGCTCGTGGACCAGGTAGAGGGCGAAGGACCACTCCCCCAGTTTCACCATGGCCGGGGCGCTGGCGAAGGTGGGGCGGCCGCCGCTGAGGTCGCGGTTAGCGAAGGCCGCAATCAGGAGGGCGAAGCCCGGGATGCAGAGGGCGCCCGCCAGCGGCCCAGCGGTATGCCACGTCGCGATGCCATCGACGACTTCGAGAATGAGGAAGGAAGCAACGGCGGCGGCAGCACCGACGCCGACGCCGAACCGGGGCTTCCAGCCTTTCCTCATGGCGATGGCCAGGCACACACCCACAATGAACTCCGCGATCCTGAACGCGGGGAACGTATAGAACAGGGCTCCCCAGTCGAAACCGGGCACGACGCCGAGCAGGATGGATATGAGAGAGACAGCGGCGACGAAAACCGTGGCGCCGGTGCGGAAAAGCTTCCGCGGGTCAAGCCGTGACAGCCGTACCGCCAGGAACGGGAACACGGCATAGAAGAACGCTTCGCAGGAGAGCGACCAGGACACCCCGTTGTAGGCGTAGACCCAGTGCTGGTCGCCGAGCCAGCCCTGAACGAGGAAAAGCGAGGCCAAGAGCCGGGGAACCGACTGGTCCCCTTGGGTGACCAGGGCCAGAACGAGGGCGGCAACGGCCGTGAGCGCGTGCAGCGGCCAGATCCGGGCGAAGCGGCGCCAGTAGAACTGCCGTTTGGAGGTGCCGGGATTCATGGACCACGCGAGCACGAAACCGGACAGCATAAAGAAAAACGTCACACCCGTCTGTCCCATGGACACGAGCTGATACATCTCGGGCACCAGCGTCACTGACGCGTGATACAGGACAACGAGCATGGCGGCTATGAACCGCAGTCCTGTCAAAGAATCCAGCCGGGCGCGCGAAACGTTCATCCTTCACTCCATGTACGACGGCGATGAACGGCCCAGTCTACCGGGGGGAACCGAGTGGCTTCCCAGGGCGGCGACGAGCCGGCAAGGGCGTGCCCGCGGAGAGGAGTAGGGCTAGCGCAGGAATCCGGCCCTAGTGCCGGGACCTGTGCCGGATAATCACGGCAGAAATACCGCCTGCTGCAACCAAGGATCCGAGCATTCCTGCCAGTGCTGATGCGTATTCGAAGATAGTCATCGCGGCCACACCTTCCAGTTGTGTTCCGGCGACACTACCCGGACGAATCGGGCCGCTCGGAGAAGGAATCCAGCGTGTTAGGTCAAGATTTGGAAACGCGGTCCGCCCCAGGCAATTGGGCATGAGCAGCAGCCATGCCCACCGCCGGAAGAAACCTACCGGTACCCGTCCACAATCGCGGCAGCGATCTCCTTATAAGCGCGACGCGTCTCGGGCTTCAGGTGGTCGAGGGTCACCAGGTCACCGTCGGCCACCCCCCTGTCGTGAGGTACGGCGATGAGCTCGCGGCACATTCCGGCCAGATGCTCCTCGATCGCGTCCTTGTCCACGCGGTTGGAGACCTCGTCCTTGTCGGTGATGACTACGATCGCGTTGCGCGCCAGGTCCTCGTAGCCGTGGCCGGCGAGCCACTGCAGGGTGCTGCGAGCACGCTTGGCGCCACTCACCGCGTAGCCGGCGGCGATGATCAGATTGTCCGCGGACTGCAGGATGCCACTCATGGCGTTGTGGGTCACGCCGGTGCCGCAGTCCGTCAACGCCACTGAATAGTAGCTGGAGATGAGCTTGCGGATCCGCAGGTACTCCTCGGCAGTGAGCGAGTCGGACACCTCAGGGTCCTGCTCCCCGGCGATGAGGTGCAGCCGGCCCGAATGGTGCATATAACGCGATAGCTCGGTGAGTGAGTTTACCGAGTCTATGTGCTTGAGCAGGTCCGTGATGGTCCGGGGTGTGGCCTTCTGGTAGATACCTTCGCCGAGTGCGCGCTCCACGAGGTCGCCAGAGTCGGGATTCGCGTCGATGGCGCACGGCGGGTCGCCACGGAACTCAGCCAGGGTGAGGCCCACGCCCACCGTGGTGGAAGTCTTGCCGATGCCGCCCTTGAGGCTGAGCACGGCGGTGTTGAAGCTGCCCTGTAGCTGGCGTGAGATCCGGCGGGCGAGCTCGTCCTCTTCCCGCTCGAGTGCGCTGGGGCCAAGATTCCAGGAACCTCCGGTGGCCCGGTACAGGAAACCCCGGAAGCCCTTCTTCGGGCGGGGCTTCTGCTCGCGGACGAACGACGTCGGCAGAGCTGTGGCGTCCGCCGCCGGCGCCTCAGTCTCCGGGATGCTTTCCGGAACGCGCGCAGGCGGCGCCCCCGCCGGCTGGCGGAGCGGTGTCGGCGGCGCATCTGGAGCGGGCGGAGTGTCAGACAGCGCGTCCGCTACCGCGGCCGCCTCCGCCCAGGAGGAGCTGCGGATGGGACGGGCCGGTGCGGTGGGCTCAGGTGTCACGGCGGGGAAGGTTCCTGTCCAAGCGTCGGAGCCGTCGGCATTGTGACGGCGGGAACGGCGGCGACGAAGCTCGGGCTGCTCCTCGTCAATATCGGCCTCGGCTAATCGGTTATCCGCTGGTTCAGGCATGATTCAGTCCCCCTGGACTCGTAGCGGCGTCCCGCTGCGGTGGTCGATTGGCTTGGTTCAAGCATCATTCTAATTGCCCACAGAGGACCACTTGGCCAGCAGCGCTGAAGCGGACCTTCGAACCACCAGAATGCTGCTTTTTCAGCTGTGGGTGAGAGCCGCCACCACAACAGCGGCGGTGATCACCAGCAGGATGCCCAGAGCCACGTAGCCCCACCACTTAGGCCTGCTGCGGTGCGGGTTGATGTCGACGTACGGCACGGCTACTTCAGCCGTCCCGGAGCCGGCGCGGCTGCCGCCGGGGCAACGGCCTTTCGCTTGAGCCGGAGCATCCAGTAGAAGCCCGAGAACGGAATCAACAGGCCACCCAGCAGAACGGACAGCGCGATAACAAAATCAGTGAAAGCCACGGTTGAGACCTCCGTAAGCGGCAGCTCCCTCATGCCACCAAAGCGACTATGCTCTGGGTACAGCAAGGGTGCCGGGAATGGACCCCATTTTTGGGTCGTTCGCCAGCCTACTTAGCAGTTAAGAGCGCTGTCCAATCGGACACGCCCATTCACTGCAACCAGTATTCAACTATTACGCTTCGCGCGCTTCCCCCTATCGCCGGAGAGCCAGCATCACCACCACCACAGTCGCCACCGCCAGAGCCGCGAGCCCGACGCAGGACAGCATCCGGAGCTGACGGCGGCGCACTTCCCGCCGCGAGTCCCGGCCGTACCGGCCTCCCCCACGGAATCCCATGACGGCGACCCTACGGAGGGAAACTCAAGGAAAGCGCAAGCAAACCTCAAGGTTTCATCAAGATCTTCGAGCTTCCGTACCGACCCAGGCTTAGATGCCGTCGCCGCGATGAGTGGCTGCGTTATGGCCGCGCAGCCTCCGCCGCAGGCGCTGCGGAGGCTGGCCGTCGCTGGCGTGGCGGCCCGAAAGCGGCGGCAGGGACTCCACAGGCAGGCCGGCTACGGCTGCTCTGGAGGAATTCTTCACATGGGGCATGTCTTGCTGGTCCAGCCAGGACCGCTCGGACAACGGGTCATCGGCAACTATGTTCTGCTCGATGAAGTGGCGGATGGCTGTGCTGATTCCGGTCTTCATGACCCAAACCTAGGATCGACCGGACGCGCCTCCCAGCGTAATCATTACCTGTCTTTCCGGCCGTCCGTTACCCGGAAGCAGAGAGTACTCGGTTCAGTGCTGAGGCCGTGTCTCCTGAAGCCGCTTGATAAACCAGCGCGACTGCTCCGGCCCGTACGGCAAGACCGGGATGGCCTTGGTGGCATCGGCAGGGGTGTCACGGATGGATTGTCGGGCCTGACGCACTGCCGTGGTCATTGTGTCAGCCATGGTCTTAACGAACCGGTCGCTGCAGGGTTCGCCGTGCCCGGGGACCAAGAACTCGTAGCGGTGGCGCAGAGCGGATAGATGCCGCAGCGCGTCGGCCCACTCTTCCGGATAGGAGTCCTCGAAGGACGGGTGCGAGCCCTGCTCCACCAGGTCGCCTGCGTAGAGCGTCGTGGTTGTGCCGACCAGGAGATCGCCATCGGTGTGTCCGCGACCCAAGTAGAAGAGCGTCACGGACTGCCCACCGAGGTCCACCAGGACCGGCTGGTCGCGGACGATCGCGTTGGGTACGACGAGTTCCACGTTCTCGCCCTCGCCAGCAGCCATCTGGGGCTCCAGCCCAGTCACGGCGGCGCGCTGTGCATCCCCGTTTTCGCCGATCTCCTCGGCGCAGTTCTCATGTGCCCAGAACTCGGTGGATCCCGCTTCTGCGAACACGGCGTTGCCGAAGAAGTGGTCGTAGTGCGCGTGGGTGTTAACTACGACTACAGGGAGCCGGGTCTTCTCCCGTACGGCATCCAGGATTTCCCGGCCCTGCCGCGGCCCGCACCCGGTGTCGATCACCATGGCCCGTTCCGTCCCGATGATGAGCCCGGTGTTGAGCTTCGATCCTTCGGTCACCAGCACATAGTTGTCCGTGCCGACGTCGAGCCATCGTGACATGTTTTCTCCGTACCTCCGAGGATACCTGCGTTAGTCTGGCCTCGATTCTATCTAACTGGCTGGGATTATCAGGGAAGCGGTAACCGATCCGGGCCTTCGGAGATACATGTGGCCGGCCCTGGGCCGCACAGCCTTGATCCTGCCGAAACCTTGAGCCTCTCCACGCTGATATGTAGATCTGGTTGTCAAGAGCGCCTGGATGCGCGGCTCCTGGGTTTGGGGCCCGCGCATCGTGTACCGACCTATTGTGATGCCGTGGGGGCTTGTGGCGAGTCGTTTTCGACTGCGGTGTCAGGCTGACATTCGCGCGGTGGTTACCGCATGACGATTTGTTCGGCTGGAGCGTATCGGTGTCAAGAATCGAGCGTCGGCGCCTAGGCGACGTCTGCTCATAGCGTGTAACTCGAGTTAGCTCCGGGTGCTGCCACCGCCCGCTCCGATCACGTTCGGCGGGCACGTTCGGATCAGGCCGCGTTCGTGCGCGCTCCTTGCTGGAGCGGCGCGGCCAGAGACCAGCACCAGCCGGCGAGTTCGTGCGCGATCGCGGTGTTGGCCTTCACCGACATCTTGCGGCGTTCATCGAAGTGTTCCCACTTGCGGTGCAGCCGGTGGTTCCCTTCCAGGGCCCGGATGCGGGTTGCCGGTGCGACGAGATCAAACCAGCGCAGCAGGCGTTCCCGGGCCGGGCATTTCCGAGAGTCCGAACGCAGTCGTCATCTGGACGCCCCGCAGGCACATCAGCGCGTCGATCACCTGGGCGTAGCGGCAGAGCGCTGCCGTGGCGGCCACCTGTTTGTCGATGCGGGTCAGATGCGCGGCAAGCAGCTCGGCCTGCTCCACATCGGCCGTCGTAAGTGAACTGCAGCGCCGGTTCGTCAAAGCGTTGGCCGTGCAGCCATAGGCGGTGTTCGTGCGTCCATCTGCTGTCCTTGGGATAGCGGATGCCGTGCCCGAGGAGGACGGCGTTGACGTGCTGGCGGGCATGCGAAAGATCCTTCGCCGCGCCGGAGCGCAGCCGGGACAGGCCCCGCAGGGCTTCCTCGTCAGGGTCCGGAATGCGGACCTCGGTGACGGAACCGACGGCGAGCATCTCTGCCAAAACACGTGCGTCCCGCCGGTCGGTTTTCACCCCGTCCCCGGGTGCACGCAGCAGCTTCGAGGACGCCGCGACACAGTTGATGCCAGCGGCCCGCAGGTGCCGGGCCAGGACAAACCCTGACGGACCTCAAAACGACCTTGACGGGCGGCTCGAACCGCCGGACCCACTCCAGGACCAGGGCCGGGTCAGCGGCCATCGTATGGAGACTGAATTCACCAGTGCCGCGTTCAGCGCATGACCGACCACATTGGCCGCGTGAACATCCAGACCAAAGAAAGTATGCTCAAACATTGCCGGGACCTCCCAAACCTCACATGTGGCACAACCATTGCACCCCCAAGAGCCGTGCAGGCCACGGGCACCGCTAATGCAACCCACGGACCCTGTGAAACAGAAGGGCCCGGCCCCCGTGCTCCTGCCTAAACCTGCCCGTCCGGGATAAGGGACATGACCGCCGGCAACAGGTCCAGCAGCGCCCATCCCCTCTCCGGGCCGATGAATCACATCATGCCGGCGCTGCAGGACCGGCTGGCGATAATGGACCGCCCGGGGCCAGGTAACCCGCTTCACTACATATCGTCTGATATGTACAGGGCAAGGACGCAGCGCGGCGTCCCGGTTGACGGCTGACTCGTCCACGGACATGACGGCAGGAGCGGAGAAATTCATCGGTTGGTGACCTCGGATACAAATGAGACCAACAACCCGGGAGACTCTTGCGGTCTGGAATTCGTTTCCTGAGTACTCTCCCGAGGAGGGGCGGCTCGGACTTGTCGCCACTTATGTACGTCACCTTCGTTTCGTATCGACCGCGCTCGTTGCCAGCTCCGTCCTGCACACGAATACTCGAAAAGAGATCATGAGGACGTCCTCGGTTGCCACGAAAAATTCGAGTCCAAGCATCAACCGGACGGACTGACACCTCCGACGCTTGGTAGGACGGCTGCAATAAAGCGGCCAAGGGGCTGGAGTCCTGCCCGAGGCAGTTAAGAGAGGGGGCGCCAGCGCCGTCATCGCCACAGCATCAGCTTTGACCACGTTCACGTGGTCGCGAATACCCTCCCTGTATTGGCCTCCGTCGTCCCCTCGACGACAGAGGCCTCCCCGCCCGCGCCACTGCTTTCACCAAAGCCATTGCAGCCCTCGGCGCGAGACATTGGCGCATGAAACCCCGCAGCCCCTGCCAAGACGGCAAGGTCGAGCGGCAACGGCACCCAGCAGGAAGGTTCCAACTACCACCGCTGCAACGACGGCGCCCTCGAAGGACGGCCACCCACCAGCACATGTACCACGTTCGGCTGAAGTACAGCTAGGGCAAGTCCTTGGGCAGTGCAGAATTGATTCTTTTCGCCAAGAGCTCGTAGCCGGCATCATTCGGATGTACACCGTCGGGACCGATCAGATCGCGTCGACCGGTGAAGGGCTGGCCAATATCGACGTACTGGCCACCAACCCTTGTTACCGCCGCTCTAACCTGCTGTCCAATCGAGGACAATCCTACTGGAGGAGGGTCGTCATCCCACAGCGGGCTTAGGGCAATGATCCTAGTGCCCGGCAGCAATTTGCGGAGGTCAGTGAACGTCCGAGCGATTCCAGCCGCAACTTCTGCTCCAGGGGTTGCGCTGCTTAAGTCGCTACGACCACCCGAAACTATGACTAGACTCGTCTCAGCGTTGGATACACGTTCCGCAAATGCCGATACGCGGTCAGCATAGGACTTCCCACCGTCTACTTGTCCCGCCGTGCCGTATCCGGTGCCTCCGTAGCCGCCATTGATTTCGGCCCAGCCGCGTTTTGACGAGACCAATGCCGTCCACCGCCTATTTCCGACGGACGACCCGATGCCAGCCGCATACGAGTCCCCGAGGAAGCCCGCTAGTGTCTGGAAATCCCGCGTAGGCTCCGGCGCGGGTGTAAACGACGCAACCCGTCCAGACACGGGAGCAGGACCGGGAGTTATTAGCAGGGCCACTGCGGTCACAACCAACGCGATTACGGCCAACGCCGCCAACAATGCATACTTCCAGCGGCCCAAGAATCCCCCACCCAAAAGTCCAATACGGTTCCGCCCAATTCTATGTCTACGCCGCAGCGTCCACGGGACCGGTCACTTTGAGAGGCACAACGGCGTTCGATCCGACGTCAACTCAGCGCCCAGCCCACCGTCGATGCCCACTGTCACGCCAGATCGGAGAGGATGGAAACAGGGTTCTCGATAGCATTCGCAACGTAGCGCAGGAATCCACCCGCCGTGGCGCCGTCACAGACGCGGTGGTCGAAGGTCAGGGCCAGCTCGGTGACCTTGCGGACTGCGAGTTCGCCGTTCACCACCCACGGCCTGTCGATGATCCGGCCCACGCCCAGTATCGCAACCTCCGGATAGTTGATGATCGCTGCCGAACCGTCGACACCGAACACGCCATAGTTGTTCAGCGTGAAGGTGCCGCTGCCCAGCTCGGCTGGCGTCGCCTTGCCGTCGCGTACGACGGCGGTCAACCGACGGATCTCAGTGTCCAGTTCCCGCGCGCTGAGTTTGTCCGCGTTGGGGACGGCTGGGACCATCAGC
Source organism: Arthrobacter sp. 05T423 (assembly GCF_056396245.1). Lineage (NCBI taxonomy): Bacteria > Bacillati > Actinomycetota > Actinomycetes > Micrococcales > Micrococcaceae > Arthrobacter > Arthrobacter sp. 05T423. Next base: position 38,941 of record NZ_JBFTLC010000018.1, on the reverse strand, counting down.
CCACGGTCCGTCTGAGCGGCAAAGCCCAGGTTGACTCCATCGAAGACTACGATCTCCTGTTGCTCACTGCCCGCGGTGTCCCCTGTACTCACGATCCGAGTGTTCAGTTCGGGGTACTTTTTTAACCCGGCAGTGACAAAACGCGCGATGAAGGCTAGGAGGCCTGGCGTCTTGTTGGCGTCGGTCTTCCGGAGGGCAGCACGGAGCTCCACTAGAGCGGTCGCGTCCACGTCCACCCACACGGTTGCTTCGGGAATTTCGGAACGGCTTCGCGACATGTTGGCGGCGACGACTTTTCGCACGCCCCGGATCGGAGTGCGGCTTGCGATGCCGAGCCCGGTGCGGAGGTCGATGGCGCCACCGGTCGAGCTTGCCGGGGCCCTGGTTTCGACAGGCTCAGCCACCGACTTGGTGATCGCGGCTTCGACGTCGCGGCGCATGATCAGCCCGCTGTCGCCAGATCCCTGGAGGTGCCCGAGATCAACTCCATGTTCCTTGGCCATTCGCCGCACCAGCGGTGAGATGACCGCCCCGAGTTTGCCCGGGACGCGCGTGCGCAGGAGAAGAAGATCGTCGGTGGAGGAGGTGAGTTTGGTTGCGGCGACCTGGGTTTCGACTGGCTCAACCGGCGGAGTGCGGGTTGAGCCTCGCTCAATCAGCGTGGACGACCGCCTTGCCCTCGTCCGACGGGTCTGACCCTGTCCATCTGGTGTTCCGTAGCCGATGAGGACGTTTCCGGATCCTGCTTTTTCTTCCGTGCGGTAGGTCCCGGCAGCCTCGGTCTCCGCGGGATTGATCTCGACAGGCCCGACCTGCTTTTTAGGGGTCTCGACAAGCTCGACCGGCGACCCGGCGGGAGTCACGGAGATCAGGGGCTTGCCGACGTCCAGGGTCTGGCCGGGCTCTCCGTGCAGTTCGGCAACGGTGCCGGCGTACGGGGATGGGACCTCTACTACCGACTTGGCAGTCTCCACTTCCGCGATGGGCTGGTCCACCCGGATCTCGTCGCCCACGGCCACAAGCCAATTCACGAGTTCAGCTTCGGTCAGGCCTTCGCCGAGGTCGGGCAGGAGGAACACTTTGGCATCGGTCATCTGATCAGTCTTCCCACTGGAGGGCGTCAACGGCGTCGAGTATGCGGTCCACGCCGGGCAGGTAGTAGCGCTCGAGTTTCGGTGCGGGATAGGGAACATCGAAGCCGGTGACGCGGCGGATGGGTGCAGCGAGGTGATGGAAGCAGCGTTCCTGGACGCGGGCCACGATTTCGGAGGACACCGACGCGAACCCATGCGCCTCGGCGATGACCACAGCCCGGCCGGTCTTCCGGACGGAGGCGGCCACGGTGTCGTCGTCGAACGGGACGATGGTGCGGATATCGATGACTTCGAGCGAACGCCCTTCTTCGGCGGCCGCGGCTGCGGCGACGAGGGCGGTCGGGACGGACGGTCCGTAGGCGATGAGCGTCGCATCGGTTCCGGAACGGGCGACAGCAGCGCGGCCCTCGGTGCCGGCCCCCGTTTTTCCTTCGTATTCGTCGCGCAACGCTTGCAGATCCACTAGGTCTTTAGACCAATACAGCTTCTTGGGCTCCATGAACATCACGGGGTCGTCCGAGTCGATGGCTTCCCGTAGCATGCGGTAGGCGTCGGCCACCGTGGCCGGCGTGTAGACCTTCAGCCCGGCGGTGTGCGCGTAATAGGACTCGGAGGAGTCGCAGTGGTGCTCCACTCCCCCGATGCCGCCAGCATAGGGAATACGGATGACCATGGGCAGCTTCACCCGACCCTTGGTGCGGTTGTGCATCTTGGCCACGTGGCTGACGATCTGCTCGAAAGCCGGGTAGGCGAAGGCGTCGAACTGCATCTCGATTACCGGCCGCATGCCGTTGATGGCCATACCCACGGCCATCCCAACGATGCCCGACTCAGCCAGCGGCGTGTCGAAGCAGCGCTGTTCACCGAAGGTTTTCATCAGTCCGTCGGTGATGCGGAAGACGCCGCCCAGCAAGCCGACGTCCTCGCCGAAGACGAGGACGGAGTCGTCCGCGTGCATGGCGTCCGCCATGGCGGTATTCAGCGCCTTGGCCATAGTGATCGGTTGTGGTCCGGCCGCCTCGGCGCCGGCCGCAGCGGAGACAGCAGCTCGGGCCGTGGCCTGGCTAAAGTTGCCGCTGGCATCGGAGGAGCTAGCGATGGTCGGGCTCATTCGGTGACCTCCGTATCGGATGCAGAGCCGGCAGCGTCACGGGCGAGCTCGTCGGCAAGCAGCGCCGACTGCTCGATTAGCTGCGGTGTCGGGATTGAGAAGACGTATTTGAACAGATCCTGTGCATCGATGGGAACGTCCTCGCCTAGACCGGCGCGGAGCTGCGCGGCAACCGCTTCCGCCTTTTCGGCGATCCGGCCTTCGCCGCCGTCGTCCAGCAGCGCCCTGTCCGTGAGGAACTTCCGCATTCGTATGATCGGATCCCTGGCCACCCACTGGGCAACCTCGCCGTCCTGACGGTAGCGGGTGGCATCGTCCGCGTTGGTGTGGGCCTGCATGCGGTAGGTATGCGCCTCGACCAGGAGAGGCCCGGAGCCTTCGCGGGCGAGCTTGACCGCGCGGTCCAGCACGGCGAGGAGCGCGACGACGTCGTTGCCGTCCACCCGCTCTCCGGCCATTCCGTATCCCACAGCCTTGTGCGCGAGCGACGGGGCGACGGACTGATGAGCCAGGGGCACGGAGATGGCGTATTGGTTGTTCTGAACGAAAAAAATGACGGGCAGATGGAAGACCGCGGCGAAGTTCAGGGCCTCGTGGAAATCACCCTCGCTGGTGGCGCCGTCGCCGCACATGGCAAGAACGACTGTGTCCTCGCCGCGCAGCTTGGCCGCGTGCGCGACGCCGACGGCGTGAAGCAGCTGCGTGGTGAGCGGTGTGCACTGGATCCCGACTTTATGCTCGAGGGGGTCATAGCCCCCGTGCCAGTCACCGCGGAAGATGGTCATGGCCTCGATCGGGTCCACACCGCGTGCCATGACGGCAACAGCGTCACGGTAGGTGGGAAACATCCAGTCGCCATCGGCGAGACAAAGTGCGGCAGCTGCCTGGCATGCCTCCTGGCCATGGCTGGAGGGATAGACGGCCATGCGGCCCTGACGGACCAGGGCGGAGTTCTGGTCATTGACCCGCCGTCCGACTACGAGCTGCTCGTAGGCCGCGAGGAGTTCCTCGTCGGCGGGTAGCGGATACTCGTGGCCCGGTTCGGCGCCCTGCTCGGAGTGGTGCTTCAGGTTGCCGTTCTGGTCCACCATCTGAATCTGATGGCGGGCCGGAAGCATGTAGTCCTCGGCGGTGATGCCGAACTTACGCGCGGTCTCGGCGGCTGCGCCGGGCAGTTGCGCGTCCTCGGTCTGCACTTCAGCGGGTTTGCCATGTGCAGTCTGCCCCGGCGCAGTGTGGTCTGCGGAGATCGTCATTGGTCCGTCCTTCTGTAGCCACTATTCGCTTTCAGTATGGTCCCGGACGATGTTTCGTATCCAGTCCGGTTAGGGATTGTGGAGAGCTTTGAGCGATTGGCCTAGCCTGAAAGACGAATCGTAAGTGTGAGGTGGATTACCGATGGGAGTACTAGACAAATGGCGCGAGCCGAAATGGAGAAGGGTGTGGTCCCGCTGGATGAAGTGGATCGGAACATCATCACGGAGCTGACGCGGGACGGGCGGATGTCGGTGACCCAAGTGGCCGACAACGTCCATATTTCGCGCGCGCACGCGTACACTCGGATTGCCAGGCTGACGGGCGAGGGCGTGCTGACCAAGTTCACGGCCCTGGTGGATCCGATAAAGGCGGGGCTGAAGTCGTCCGCCTATGTAACGCTGAAGGTGCGCCAGCATTCGTGGCGCGAGCTCCGGGAGCTTTTGCGCGCGATCCCAGAAGTGCACCACATTGCACTGGTGGGCGGGGACTTCGATGTCATCCTGCTGGTTCGCGCCGTCGACAACATCGATTTACGTCGGGTGATTTTTGATCACATCCAGCCCATGTCCGGGGTCTTGGATACCCGGACGTTTCTGGTGTTTGAGGATGTGGACACACGATAGTGCCGAGAAGCCAGACATCGACACCGGCCCCGCCTAATCACGGATGTCGGACAATCGTGAATCCGCAGGTACATCCGTGTCTACCTTTCAGCGTGCGAGGACCGGCATAAAACCGCCGTGAAGGAATCCACGAGCTACACCAACTAACATGGCGTCGAAAGGCTCTCAGCACACGCGCCGGGTACAATCAATGAGACCGCACGAATAATGCCGTTCTGGGGGCGTGCCAAATGGCGGCCCTCTGCACTCAATACAGGGGGACCCCGGTTTTGGATCTTCGCGATAGCTTGCGCACCCTGCGGCGCAATTGGATCTTGATCGTTGCAATGGCACTGGCGGGGATCTTAGCGGGTGGCCTGGCATCTGTTCTCACCAAGCCCACCTACACGGCCGAGACGCAACTCTTTGTGGCCATTCAGAGTTCAGGTTCCGTCCAAGAGTTGCAGCAGGGCAACACGTTCAGTCAGGCGCGCGTGCAGTCTTATGTCAAGACAGTGGACTCGCCGGTGGTGCTGCAGCCGGCAATCGACACCTTGGGGCTCGAGGTTACGGCCGCTGAACTCGCGAGCAAGGTTACGGCTAGCACAGAAGCAAACACCGTACTGATCAACATTTCGGTGGTTGACAACTCCCCGGTTCAGGCTGCAGCCATCGCTCAAGCTGTCGCCACCAGTTTGGTCAATGCTATTGACAAGCTAGAAAGGCCAAAGGCCGGCGGGACTTCGCCGGTCGCCCTTTCAATCATTAAACCCGCTACCGCCCCCGTTTCTCCGTCCTCACCCAATACACGCCTAAACCTAATCTTGGGCCTGATAGTTGGACTGACGCTGGGCTTTGCCTCGTCAGTGCTGCGGACAACTCTGGACAACCGAATCAGAGGTGAAAACGAGCTGCGGCATGTGACAGATGCGCCCATCCTCGGAGGCATCGCATTCGATCAGGACGCCACGAGAAAGCCGCTTCTGACGCAGACCGGACCGCAAAGTCCACGGGCGGAGTCCTTTCGTCAGTTGCGCACCAATTTGCAGTTCGCAAATGTTTCAGGGCGGGCCAAATCCGTACTGGTTACTTCATCACTTCCCAGTGAAGGCAAAAGCACGACGGCTACGAACCTGGCCATAGCTCTAGCTCAGGCTGGCCAGACCGTCTGCCTGATAGACGCTGACCTTCGTCGCCCGATGGTGAGTGAGTATTTGGGTTTGGATCGTAGTGCAGGACTCACGACGGCCCTTGTCGGATCGGCAGACGTGAATGATCTGCTCCAGCCTTGGGGCGAGGACAACCTCTACGTTCTGACGTCGGGCCAGATACCCCCGAATCCGAGCGAATTACTCGGTTCCGACGAAATGAAGCATCTAGTGTCGCGCCTAGAACAAGCCTTCGACACCATAATTATTGACGCCCCGCCTCTCCTGCCCGTTACAGATGCAGCCGTGCTCTCGCAACATGTTGGCGGCGTGTTGCTAGTTGTGGGTGTTCAAAGGCTCAAGCGGCACGATCTTGAAAAATCAGTCAACGCCCTCAATCTCGTTGGCGCTGAACTACTCGGTGTCGTACTGAACCGACTGCCCGTAAAGGGCCCGGACGCGTACGAATACTCGTACTACAGCAATGACTCTGAGTCCGATTTGGGTACCGGCGCTCAGTCAGTTCGCTCCCGGACCCGTAAGAAGGCCGCCGATGACGTCCAACCGCTGACCCATGCCAGTCCGCCTGGTGACTTGGCGGAAGCCGGGAGAGCGGCGCGAAGGTTTCCCCGCGACGACCGTTAGGTTCGGAACGACCGCTGTTCGTGAACATACCGGTTGATGCAGTTGACTGCTGCCCTCGGAACAGGATGACCTCGCGGCGTCCCCGAATCATCGGCACCTTTCGGCGTTTAGAAACCTTGAAGAGCTAATAGAGGAGTGCTTATGTATCATCGGCTTTTGGCGCCTGCGTCGGTAATCGACCGCTTTAGTCAGCAGGCGTACCGCAAGGTAAGTGCGTCGTTGCTGAGACGGTCAGGCATCGCCATCAATGGTTTGCCTCTATGGATCAGTCCAACGACTTTCTGGGACATATCCACTCCGGGCTCCATCGAACTTGGCGATCGCTGTGTCATCAGCCATTACGTCAAAATACTCACGCACGACTTCAGCCTTGATCGCGTCTCTGAACGCATAAGTGGGGACCACTCTACGGAGATTAAGCGCGTTGCCCCCGTAAGAATAGGGAACGCTGCCTTCGTAGGCTTGGGCGTCACGATTCTTCCGGGCGTCACGATCGGAGACGGCGCAATCATCGGCAGTGGGGCAGTGGTTACGCGCTCCGTCCCGGATGACGAAGTCTGGGCAGGAAATCCCGCTCGACGCATTTCCTCGACCGCGGAGTACTGGACGAAGAGCAACCACCTGTACACGCGCCAACCGAGGAGACCCTAGCGGCGATGACCCTGACATGGAACGAAATCGGTCCGGGCCGATCAGACCACCAGGTATTGGTGTGAAGCATGCAAACGTGTCCATCCACTTAGGCAAGCCAACAAAGGACGGCTAATCGATGAAAATAGTAGTAAGCGCCCCATCGAGCCACCCCGCCGTCCGATGGGTGTCGCACGGCTTGGTTGGCAGAGGGCACAGCGTGGATTTTGTCACGTCGTTCGCAGTCCCCGCTGACCAAGATGTCGACCAGCCATTCATAGTCCCCGCAATCCGCCGGGAGCTTGAACGGCGACGACTTCCGGGTGGCTTAGTACGTTCCAACGTTCACAACGCAGGCGTCGCTCACGATATATGTCGCGTTGTCCTCGAACGCACCGACAGACTCGGTCTCAACCTTGCTGTTCATAACAAGATGATCCTCCGGGTTCAAAAAGAAGCTATCCGAAGAATCCAGCGATCCAGGCCAGATTTTGTAATCGCGACCGGGTCGATGAACCCGATGCTGTCCGAATATTGTTTCGCAAACAACATCCCTTTGTTGGTGTATTTACCCCAGCCGGCAATGGGGCTGGTAAGGAAACTGGACCCAACGCAGGTAGATAAGATGCTGCCGGAGGAGCGTGTCAAGGCGTCTGAGTTGTTCAGCGCGACGCATTTTCTTGCGTCAAGCACATTCGTTGCGGAGTCCCTCCGAGATGCAGGTCTTCAGCAACCCATTATCCGTCGGTCACTGGGTTTTCCAGCAATTAGGGGCGGCGAACGAACACGACGATGGGCCGGTGAGGAGAGGTCGGGAGCGTTCCGAATAGTTTTTGCCGGACGTGCCAGTGAGCAGAAGGGTTTGCCTTACTTGCTGGATGGAATTCAGCAACTCAATGAGGCGGGAAAAAGGGTCGAGCTCTTGGCCATATCCCGCGATGTTGAAAAGCTGTCTCAAATGGTCCGCGAAAGGGGCCTCACGGCGCATGTTCGCGTCGTGCCACCAATGCCCCGTGGTGAACTATTTGAGAAGTTTCGTGACCAGGACTTGTTTGTTTTACCAAGCATCTTCGAAGGATACGGGTTAGTCATTGTTGAGGCATTGGCCAATGGTCTCCCTGTGCTCGCAACACCACTAACTGCCGCCTCAGACCTGGACGTTCATGACAAGTGTGGCTTTGTCATACCCGCAAAATCCTCCGACGCGATCGCGTCCTCTATAAGTCGTCTGATAGATTTCCCTGAATTACACAGAGCTTTCTCTGTGAAAGCCGCCGATAGTACTGCACAATTGGACTGGGAGTCATATGCGAAAATGGCTGCAAAGGACGTCGAAGCGGCCATGTCGGAATACCTACAGCGCAAAGAGGAATAACAATGGAGACCTTAGCTTCCGGTGCGCATCTAAGAGTTTCTTTGTCAGTCCCCTACCCCGAGGGGGCAATTCTTCAGCAGTCTCGATATCTATCCGCCATGTCCTTACTTGATGTCGCGATCACACCATCGCGTAAGGGCAATCGGATTGCTGCCAAAGCGGCTGCCCGGATTCCCAGGTTGAAAAATATAGCAGGACGGCTTGACCGAAGTCTCCCCGATTTGCCACAACTCGAAGAGGTTATGCCCTCCCTGGAACTCCGCCGTCTCGTTCACAGATTTTCAGGAAGCGGCGTGAACTTGGGAGTATTCCTTAACCGCTGGAAAGCCGAATTTGACCGCGTTGTCAGTCGTAGGATATCCGCGGAAACGTCAGTTGTCGTCGGCATGCCTGGCGCAAGCTTGGAGACTTTTACTAGGAACCAGCACTTAGTTCGAGTATTCCACGAAGTTGACTCGCACCCTGCCGTGCATAACGAATTACTTTTGCAAGCCTACCCAAAGAGATTGATTGCAGACTATCTTCATTCCCCGGACCACATTTCTCGCATAACTGCAGAAATCGAAGCGGCTGATTATGTCCTGAGCCCTTCCAATTTCGTTTCAAATCAGATGCGCGCTTACGGAAAATCTGATCGACACATCATTCAAGTCCCCTACGGCGTTGATTTGACTCACTTCAGGCCAGGTAATCAACCAAATGAGTCAGTCAAAATTGAGCTCATTTACGCGGGCCAGATGCGATACGGCAAGGGACTACCATTTCTATTTGCTGCCGTGCGCCGACTGCCCAATATTCGTTTGAGCCTAGTTGGCCCGACGGTGCATCCGGCGGTGCTGGAGGATTTGCCCGAGAACTGCAGGTACTTGGGCGTGATGTCGACCAATCGTCTCATTTCATATATGAATGAATCTGACGCCTTCGTGTATCCGAGCCTGGAAGATAACTTTGTTCTGGCAGTACCGGAAGCATTGGCTTGTGGTCTGCCGGTAATCGTCACTGATCATGTTGGAGCAGCCGAGTTCCTGTCCCCCGAGGAGGGACTCGTCGTCCCGGCAGCCAGTGCGAGTTCCCTAGCCAATGCAATCGGATCTCTCTCCAAGTTGACTGTTGAAGCTAGGCGTGCGCGGTCGGAATCTTTCCGTAATCGCGCCACGTCCCCAATCAATCGCCTTGGCTGTTCTTGGGAAGCCTATAGCGCCGAGGTTTGGTCTCAACTTAATGACTTGATCAGTCCGGAAAGCGCTAGCCCCGATTCTTCATAGAGGTGGGCGATGCGTGCTGCTTCGGGCTGGCGGGTTGCTCGGTGGTTGTTTTCTGTTTTCGAGCAGTGTAGTCTGGCCCGTTGGTTCGCCTGGGGGTCGGTGCCGGTTCCACTTCCGGTTGCACGGCTGGTCGACGGGACAGGGATGGGTGCGCGCGTGTCGCTTGCCCGCGATATGGGACCACCGCGTTGCCACGAGTATGGGACCACCTGTGAGTGTTAGTTAGAATTGCCGGTCTCCTTGTTTTCGTCAATGGCGGCGCGCCGGTCCAGGGTCTCGCGTTGGCGCAAGGAGGGGCCTTCGATGATTACGGTGTGAGCGCCCTGGGTGAGCCGGTCGTTTGCGGATTGGGCGAGTAAGGTGTCGCTGGTCATGGCCGCCATTCATCTGAAAGTGGCACACGTTCCTCGCGGGGCATTCGCCCTTTCATCTGCAAGGATGCACTCTTTGCGTGTCTTGCCGAATTATTCGGTGGCGCGGGTGTTTGATAGGTGGCACCTGAATTCTTTTAGTCCAAAGAAGGCGTGCCATGGACCGGCGTGGTTTCCGGGTCGTGCAGGGACAACTTGATGCGGAGAACACGGCCGTGGAGCGGGCAGATCCGCTGGCGTTCCAGGCGGACTGCGTGGCGGCATACGAGGCGTCCTGGATCGCGCGAGGCTTTAGCCCAGTGACGATCGAAAATGGGGTTGGGCTGCTTGGCCGGGCCTTGGACTTGCTTGGCCGGACCGCTTGGGAAGCTGATGTGGATGACATCGACCGCCTGGTGGTGGTCTGGCTGCCGACGGCTTGTCGAGCGCGATCCGGCGCGGATATGTTCAGGCGTTCAAGGGTTTTTACCGGTTTCTTCAGACCCGTAAGGCCTCCCGGATCGAGGCTTCCTTCGGCATCAGGCTCGTGTGTCCCGTTGATGAGTTCAACGCGTCGCGTCATGTCGGTGACGAGGGCCCTGCGCTGTTGCCCCCGCCGACGCCGCAGCGACTGGGGAATTCTTCGCCTTTTTGCGTGGACGGATCCCGACCGCGCGCAAGTACGCGCCGGCGGCAAGGGATTACGCGTTGTTCAGGACGCTGTATCACGCTGGGCTCCGGGCGGACGAGGCAGCCCGGGTCGATACCGGTGACGTCCATTTCGACCCGGTCCTTGTGGCAAGTTGCATGTGCGTTTCGGCAAAGCGGCCCGCACCTCCGGACCCAGGCCTCGGTGGGTGCCGATGCTGGACGGGCTCGATCTGGTCCTGCACTGGTATCTGTCCGATGTCCGCAGCAGGTTCCCCGATTCGCCCGTTTTGTTTGCTGATGAATCCGGAGGCTCGTTGCACCGCGGCACTATCCGCAACAGGCTTCGGCGTCTGATGGAAATTGAAGGGCGGCCACAGACGGACTGGTTCAGCCCCCATGCGATGCGACGGGCCTGCGCGACCCATAACTACGAGCGGGGTGTGGATCTGGTGGCGAGCCCGCAACTGCTCGGACACTGGACGGTCGCGTCCACGATGCGTTACGTGCGGCCCTCGGCCACGTTCATCTAGGACGCGTACCGCCGTGCGGTCAGCGATACCCTGACCAATCTGGCAGAAGGGCACGGAGCACCATGAAAATAAGGTGGAAGCTGCGGATGGCCGCAGCGCAGCGGGAGGTGTGGACAGGCGCGCAACTGCGCAGGTTTCCCACCTCGCCGACCACGTGGACCCTCCCCGCCTGCCCGAACCAGCAGCGAACCCGACCGGTTTCAGCGCCACCTGACATATGTTCGCGCGAACAAGTGCGCTTTGGCCGGTTCGCGGTTGGAGCTGATGATGGTGGATTTGCGCCGGTGGCGTTCAACGACGATTTCGTCGAAGTCATTGGTTTGGGTCGCGTCGAGGGCCTTGATGGCGAGGTCGTCGATGATGAGCAGGTCAACGGCGGTGATCCTGCGCATCTCGGCTTCGAGTGAGTTGTCCAGTCGGGCGGCTCGCAGCCGGGTGAAGAGTTTGTCGGCGCACCAGAACTGCACGCTCATCCGCCGCCGGATCCCGATGTGTCCGAGGGCGGTGGCGAGGTGTGTTTTGCCGACGCCGACGGGTCCGAGGAGCAGGACGGAGTGCCCGGCCTCAGCGAACGCGAGCTTGCTCAGGTCGGAGAACAGCATCCGGTCATAGCTCAGGTCCCCGGCATCGTTCCAGGTTTCCAGCCGCATCGAGGGATCCAGACCGGCGCGCAGCGCGGCGGAGCGGGAATCTCGCCGGTTCAGCGGCTCTTCGTGGTTGGTGGGGAATTGAGTTCGTGTCGTTGAAGACAAGGGGGCCCGTGGCCCTGCTGGGATGAGTGTGTCTAAGCATTCAACCTGGAACAGGACCACGAGCCTTGATCGAGCCTACCGGGGTCGCAGCCGACGCTGCCACCATCCTCTTCAATCTGCCCGACTACCGCGTCATTTCCACCACCATCACAGCCGGCCAGCGGCAGGTCATCGTCGAAACCAATCAGCCGCCGGGGTGCCCGAGCTGCGGCGTCATCGCCTCCCGGCGTAAGGAACGCCGCTTCCAGCGGCTCCGCGATATTCCTGTGGCAGGCCCGGTGGAAGTGCTGTGGTCCAAGTACCGCTGGTACTGCGAAGAGCAGGCCTGCGACCGTCTGTCGTTCTTTGAATCCACGCCTCAAGTTCCGCGCCGTGCCCGTTCCACCACCCGGCTGCGGGACCAGCTTGTGGACGCGGTCATCCGCTCCGGCCGGGCGGTATCGGAAGCAGCCGCCGGCTTCGCCGTGTCCTGGTGGATGGTCCGGGCCGCCGTCACCGAGGCGTACCTGCTGAAGTTGCCAGACGTGGACAAACTCAGCCCGCGGATGCTGGGCATTGATGAGCACCGGTTCCGGTCCGTGCGCTATTTCCAGGACCCGGGAACGAAGGCCTGGACACGCTTCGAGCCGTGGATGACCACCATCGTGGACCTGGACACCGGCCAGGTCCTTGGCGTGGTGGACGGCCGTGACCACAAGGGCGTCGGGGACTGGCTATTCGCCCGGCCCCTGGAATGGCGGCTGGCCGTGCAAGTTGTCGCGATCGACCCCTCCGCGGCGTTCCGGAAGGCGTTGCGCATGTGGCTTCCGCGGACCGCTGTTGCTGTTGATCATTTCCACTTGATCTCGCTGGCCAACCAGGCCATGACCGAGACCCGGCAGAACCTCTCCCAGCAGGTCAAGGGCCGCCGCGGAAGGGCAATCGACAAGGCATGGGCGCACCGCATGCTCCTGCTGCGCGGTGGCGACACCCTCAGCTGCCGGGCCGCCCTCCGGCTTGAGGAGGTGTTCACCTTGGATGATCCGACCGGCATCCTCCGGGCCGTCTGGAAGGTCAAAGAACAACTCCGCGTCCTGCTTCGGACCGGCTCCCTGGAAGACGCTGCGGAGGCCAAGGAGGTACTCGAGGAACTGGTCAAGGCAGCAGCCAGGCCCGAAACGAACAGGCTCTACCGCACGGTCTGCCGGTGGTGGAAAGAGATCGAGGTGCTCATTGTCACCGGTGCCACAACAGGCAGGGTCGAGGCCAACAACACCGCTATCAAGAACATCAAGCGAACCGCCCGCGGGTACCGCAATGCCGCCAACTACAAATCGGTTATTCTCTTGAGAAGTGCCGTCCGGACGGCGGCATGACGCTCATTCCAGGGATTCATTTCCCCACGAACCGCGAAGAGCCGCATTGACAGGCGACGGACAGACAACCCGCACCAAAAAAACAGGTGAGGGTGCACTCACCCTGCCCGTCGTCCACGGCTAAAAAACGCTTGACAAGCGTTAGGGAATCTCTTCGTGGTTGGTAGGGGATTCGAGTTCGAGTCTTTGAAGACAAAGGTGGCCAGGGCCCTGTTGGGATGAGAGTATCTAAGCATCGCCGCGCCCGCTCTACAAGCCGGCTCCGTGACCAGCTCATGGATGCGGTCACCCCGTCAGGCGGGCCAGTGCTACTACCGGGCGATGAAGGCACCCGTGACCCGCGAAACCAATTGAGCGTCCAAGTATCGTCCGATGCCGCCGCGCCCCAGAGACGAACCCCGAGCCCAGAGGTGTGCGTCCTAATGCCGCTGGTCTGAGACGATAACTCTGTAATCCTACATCGCGGCTTCAGCCATCGGTATTGCGGACAAACGACGACGCACCAAGCTGCGAGAACAAGGCTTTGCTCTTCAAGATGGCCAATCCAACTACAACAGCTGCTAAGTACCAGACGATTCTCGATGCATTGCGCACAGGGTACTGGAAGACTGCAGAGGCGAAGAGCAACAGGGAAATGACGGCGACCAAGGTGAGTGTTTGCCTAAGCGCACCATTGAAAGAACAAATAATATTGTCCAATCCGGATACCAAAGCACCAACGCAAAACATAAACATTACAACGTAGAAGACGCCATACGCAAAGAGCTCGCCGAAGGTATTAAATGGTGTCGCTGGCCCCCAGCTAAGCTCACCCAGAATCGAACTCCACTCGGTCAGCCCCCCGGGCAGAGGATTAACGGACGTCCAAAAGTATTGTTGGTCCAGTTTACCGGACATAACAATGTCCCCGGTGAGCGGGACCCCAAATAGTACGTTCCCAACCAACTGCCCGAACCGAACTTCAGATAATCTTTCAGGATTTTCAGTTAGAAGGCGGAAGTACGGCAGCAGCCCAGCACCAACAGCTTCCAGCCTGAAAACAAGCGAGGCATTGAGGAGAGCTACAACGCTGAACATGCTGCCAACCACAGACACTGCTACCCCAAGTTTTCCTGGTTTTCGAAACTCAATGAACAGCCAAAGAAGAATAAGGGGCAATACCGCAACGGCCCGAGAGCCAGTGGCGATCATCACAAGGAAGTAGCCCCCCAGCAGCAACCCCGCAGTTGTTCGCAAGTGCCGCGGGGACTGCCTAACAATAAGAACAATTGAGGCGAGAACCGCTCCGACGGGTCCGAAGATCGAACTGGCGCTAACAACAAGCTGCGGCCCCGCCATTTCCAAGTAATGGCGTCTTTCCATCAAGCCACTAGGTCCGTAGCCAATTACGTACAGAACAAGTGGAATCAGCGACAAAGCAAGCAATTTACCGGCGTGCAGGCCAACCAGCCTTTCGAGCCGATTTGATTCATCCTCCATTTGTCTACCTAGCGGAGGGCGAAGGACAAGCAATCCCCCAAAGAAGATACTCATAATCGATAGAAAAATGACCCCAAAAGCCGCATTGTAGGCCTGCCTCGAAAACGGAATGCGCATCGAAACAAGAGCTTCATTCTCAATGAGCGGGTAGAAGCTATAGCCCAACGCCAGGCAACCACTCAACGCCAATACAACGATCCCGGCTAATGGATACTTCCGCTTGCCCTTAGCCGCGAGAAACCAAAACATACCAAAGGCAGTTGGGACCAAAAACGCCGGAAGAAGTGCATCTTCGTGTAGAAACGTCACGACGGCCGCTGCAAACACTAAAGTGGCCATGCTCATAGTCTTTCCCACTTCAGTCCTCCTTCAGGGTTGAACGGCTATAGGGGGCGCGAATGATGCCTTGGACAGGTGACGTTATCCAGCGCTTGTGCATATGCTCATCTAGGCGAGCACGCGCCACCCCTAGCCAGTGTAGTCTCTCAGTGCCAGTTAACACGCTTAGGTAGTCGGGCTGCGCGCTGCATCACAGCATCCTAGGCGCCTCATGTAAAGGAGAGTTGCTTGAACCTCGAAAGTCTGCTTCTAAAAATTGATAATTATTTACTTCGCGTTATGCCGGGCCGGCTTATAAGGGATCTAAGACAGACAGTTCTTCGAAGGTTGGGCGCTAGTATTGCCGAGTCTGTCTACATCGGCCAAGGCGTGAGAATCATGGGTCCCGCCCGCTTGATACTTGAGGCCGGGGTAGTCATAGCTAGAGACTCGGTACTCGACGCGCGTGGAGGATTAACCTTGCAATCGTCCGCTCTTATCGGTTTTGAATCAATCCTCCTCACACATACGCACCGGTCACCGATCGTTGGCGTGCCGATTCAAGACCAGGGAATGTATGAGAAGCCGATAGTAATTGGGAGACGTGCTTGGCTTGGAACCCGAGTCATCGTCCTTCCCGGTGCCGTTCTAGGTAATGACGTGATCATAGGTTCTGGTTCCGTTGTGACCAAGAATCTGGCCCCCGAGGCAATATATGCTGGCTCCCCGGCCCGACTCATTCGTCAGCGCACATCTCTCGAATCCCCCGTCGCAGATCGATAACCGATTGCACTTCTGATGCCCTCTGTCATCAGTAGGGGAACGGCCTGTGTAGCTGTAAAGAGCGCGGCGCCCCCACTAGTCCCCAAGTCTAGAGAAATTGCGCCGACGATACCCCACAGCACCGTGAGTGGAAATAGCGACCATGATCCCGCGAGCCAGAGTCTTGAATGATTGAGCGAACCCCAAGCAATGGCGAGGTTGATACCAACGCTGCCAATAGAAATTACAATTAGTTCTTGGCTTAGCCCTGAATAATTGGGGCCCAATAACCCAAGTATGAGGTTCGAGGCTGGAATCATGCACAAGACAACTGCAGCGGAACACAGTAGGTAGACCGTCAAAATTCTGGCCATCGCAATGGCCACACTCCGCCTAGAGGTTGCCAGCAGCGCGATTCGCGGAGAGAGCATTTCAAGTACCACGGCGTTCAGAACTGCAAAGACCATGGAAAAACGTGATAGCGCGGCAACTTGCGATACGACAAGGGTGGAGCCAAGAACGCTCAGGACAAATACGACCGACTGACCCCGCAGGACATTTACCAGGTTCATTGGTAGCACCTGAATGAAAGCTTTGCGGAAGGCTAACCGCGCGTCAGGATGATCCATCTTTCCCCAAGCTAAGGAAGCCTGTCCCCTACGGGTTAGAAGGAACGCTTCTAGCCAGTAGGTGGCAGCTGTGCTGAGAAGGAGATAAGGAAGAATTTGCTGCGGAAGGACGACTGCAACCATCACTAGGGCAAGCCGCACAATTGCTGAACCAACGAGAACGTTTTGGGCCTCGTTCGCCCGCAGCTGAAGCCGGAAATACACCTGCCAGATGCCGCGCTGGTATACAGCCTCCAGTGTCACGATCGTAAGTGCCGCTGCCACGAGCATTTCCCACAGAGATGCATGGTTTGCGTTGAATAGGAACAGCAGGCATGCCAGCGCAAAAACCGAGAGCCAAAGGCCGACTCGCCGTCTGAATCTTAGTCCGCTTCTGAACCAAGCTCCCAACTCGTCGGGCCGGTCCCTCACCTTTGCCCCATGAGCCAGCAGCGTGCTGCCAACGCCAGCGTCTGAGAGGCTTGTCATTGCAAATATGAGGCCAATGTAAATGCTATAAAGCGCATATTCCTGGATGCCCAAGATCCGCACAATAACAATTCCAGTAGCAAACCCTAGTACTTGCAGAAGTACATTTCCGCTGACAAAAGATATCCCCTTGCGCACCCATGCCCGCCTCACAGGAATATCCGGCCGGCGGAACAATGCACTAATTTCAACAAATTTCACGCATCACGGTTTCGTAGGCATCCACCATGGATTTTCTATTTCTCGTCTGCAAGTATGCTTCAACGCCCTTGAGATAGTCCAGGGGCTTGTCTGGTGCTGAAGTGATCTCTTCCATCGCCTCCGCAAAGTTCATGATCACTTCCTCATTCGGTTCGACGAGAAGTCCGTAGCCATGGTGGGCGTCCGTAAGACCACTCACGTTCGTGGCGATGACAGGCAGCCCACAGCCCATTCCTTCCAGAGCTACTATCCCAAAAACTTCATCCCACATGGACGGCACACACATGACTCGGGAGTTGTTCAAGACCTCAGCAACACTACGTGGATCGAGCGCGCCAAGAAATCTGACCTTTGAAGAAATATTTAAGTCTGCTGCCAGCTTTTTAAGATTCGCCTCCTCCGGACCGGTTCCGATTACATTCAAAACATAATCTGAACGGATCGGGCTCACTAATGCGAACGCCTCCAAGAGCTGGCGCACACCTTTATCCTCTATCAATCGCGCAACCACAACAAACGCATATTCACGATCGCACCACTCACGTTGGCGAGAGAAAGTCGCTTCATCATATCCATTTGTCACGTATTGTCCCTCACCGCCAAATCGATCGGTGATCTCGAGATTTGGAGTGACGATTCGTGTCGATCTCCTAAGCAGTAGGATCTTAAGTCTCTCGCGCCAAGTGATTTGCCCCTGAGGCGTTTCGAGCCAGATATGTAAGGCGACGACCGTGGGCTTACGCAGCAGCAACGGAAGTATAAGTGTTTTGCTAGAGACGTTGTTCTGTAGCACGACATCGGCTTCGACGAGAAGTCGAAAGTAGCGCCACCACTGTCGGGGCGAATTTAGTTTCATAATCCGAGCAATCGTCCCGTACGCTTCGCGGCTACGCTCACCTGTAACTATGACCAGCTCATGGCCTCGTGCTGTCAGCCCGGCATCAAGTATGGCCGCAACAGTAGAGAGCCCTCCACGGCTTGGCGGCAACCGCTCAGAAGTCATGACAATTTTCATTCGTCTATCCAATCCGGTATTTCCGATCAATGTCAGGGCTGCGGCAGATGCCCTATCAACTGCCATGCCTGTCTCATAGGAGAACCGGCTCAGGCGTTGTAGGCGGTCTCAAGCTGCGTCACAACGGCCCCAATACTGAGTTCCTGTTCAACA
Organism: Arthrobacter sp. 05T423; assembly: GCF_056396245.1. NCBI lineage: Bacteria > Bacillati > Actinomycetota > Actinomycetes > Micrococcales > Micrococcaceae > Arthrobacter > Arthrobacter sp. 05T423. Next base: position 21,151 of record NZ_JBFTLC010000018.1, on the reverse strand, counting down.
GCACGGTAGCCTTGGTGGATCAGCGAACTCCGGTAGCCTTCATCGCGTAGTAGCTTGGCTACTTGGGTCGCTAGTTCCTGGGGGGATCCATCGGTTACTGCCGCCGCCCCGAGTTTCACTAACATTGACGCTAACCCTGAATCCTCCGTTGTTACTACGGGCGTACCTGCAGCAAGTGCCTCCAATATCGTCATAGGAAACACCTCTCCTACGCTTGGTAAAACGAAAACCGCACTGCTCGCTAGCCACTGTACTGATTCTCCAGGCCCTACCGGGCCTTCGTATGTGAGGGTTCGAGACAGACCAAACTCTTGGATATAGTCGCGCAGCGAGGCGAGATCACCCTCATCAGGACCCACGACGTGTGCCGTGAACTGGACCCCCGCCTCGACTAGGTGCCGGCACATTTCAGCGAATGCCATAACGCGCTTTCGGGGGTGAAGCCTCGCCAGAAACAAAATTCTGTTCGTTTGACGCTCAGTTGGCTGGCGCGGAGCCGGGGTAATGCCGTTCGGTATGAGTTCGACTTTCGCGTCACCTCGACAGATGCTGTTGATGCCATTGGCTTCAACAGTTGTGAGGACAAGGACGCGCCGGGCTGACTTGAGGACGCGACGGGTAATAGCCGCATCGAGCAACCGCACGGTAATGGATCGCCTCGGCATAATCATTCCATGAGTTTGAACGACATATGGGATGCGCTTGAGGAACAAAATCCATGCGCTTATTAGGCTTATGGGGTCCCGGCCCAAGTGAACGTGAAAGACATCACGAGGGCTAGGTTTACGCAGTAGCAAGGACCAGAGTTTCGGCGAAACAAGCCCACCGAAACCGGGGCCAATCCGCCGAACGGAGACTAGGGTAACGCGAGCATTTGGAATCCCGACGTCTTGAAACCCGTCCCATCCAGCCAGAAATTCAGCCTCGTGGCCCCGGCGAGCTAACTCAGCGACCTGACCCATAGCGACAGCTACTGGTCCCCCGTAGGCACCATCTTGTGAAACGTATGAGACGAGGTGAGTGATCCTGGACGCTCTTGACGCGACGTTGTTCATCTGAATCGAGGCCCAGTTACGATGCCGGGGTTCCCAGAAATTATGGAATTGGGCGGAAACGATCCCCTGACCACGGTCAGTGGTGTCAACAATGACGACTGTCCAAGTGTGGTTCCACCTTGAACGAGGCACCTAGTAGTTATCCAAGTACCGTCATCCACGGAGATCGGACTCATTATCAGCGCCATATCCCGTCGATGCGCGTGACTACCAGTAGTAAGAATTGTCTCCTGAGAAATGACGACGTCAGAACCAATTACAACTCTGTCTTGATTATGTATCCAGACGCCTTCCCCGATCCACGATCGAGCCCCAACCTCAAGCTTCCAAGGGAACTTAACTCTAGTTCGAGGGCGGAAGATGACGCCGGGCCCGATAGATGCACCGAACATTTTCAGCACAGTAATGCGGACTTTGGAGCTGACCTGAAGTGGGTTCGTAATGAAGATGAGTTCCACGAGGCCCCACACGTATACGTACCAGGACGGACGGTTCCAAGCCTCCCGTTCGCCCGGAGCCTCTGCCAGATTAATCACCCTTGGCTTCCGAGCCAGTTCGGGACGGCCATGCGGTTCCCCCATTTCGTGCTCCATTCCGTGTGTTTCCACGCCAGCTGCTGCAGACAACAGCCATACATAGTGTGTTCCGCGCCGCTCACGGCGCTGTCATCATGTCCGATCGAGGGACGGGCTTCGGCTGCCGTTGGGAAGGCCGTCTACTGACAGACGCGTGTGGCGTCACGACGACGCGAAGAACCTGCCGTCCGTGTCACGATACATGGGGAATCGTAGCCGAATAGAAAGCCAGGGGCCATTGGAGACACCATCAGCAAAAAGTACTGCGAAACTCAGGATCACTATCGTTGGTTTGAACTACTCTCCCGAGCCAACGGGAAATGCCCCTTACACGACTAGCCTGGCAGAGGGCCTTGCTGCCGCCGGGCACGACGTTCAGGTGATTACTGGAGTCCCCCATTACCCAGAGTGGCGTCTGCGAGACGGCTACGGTAGTTGGTCGAGCAATCAAGTGATCAACGGTGTCCGTGTGAAGCGCCTCCGGCATCACGTTCCGCTGAAGCCGACCTCGTTGCACCGAATGCACATGGAGCTGAGCTTTGGCGTTCGCGCAATCTTCTCGAATTGGGCGGACCCCGATTTCTTGCTCCTGGTCAGCCCAGCGCTACTATCCAGCGGATTGGTTGTTCTACGAGCGCGCCTTCAGAAGAACCGCCCGAGCCTAGGGATCTGGGTACAAGACATTTACAGTCGTGGAATCATCGAAACCGGAACCGGCAACAGCCTGTCGGCCAGGGCGATGGCAGGCCTGGAGTCGTGGATTCTCAGGGCTTCGGACGGTGTAGTCGTCATCCACGACCGTTTTGCGAAGTACATCGTCGACACTTTGCGCGTGTCTCCGAACAAGATAAAGGTGATTCGAAACTGGACTCACTTGCCGCCCTCACCAGGCACGGGCCGTGCAGAAATGCGCGCAAAACTCGGATGGAGCAAAAGTGACATCGTTGTTCTCCACGCCGGGAACATGGGCAAGAAGCAAGGCCTCGAGAATGTCATCGATGCAGCCCGTGTTGCGGCTTCGCGAGATAGCCGGGTTCGGTTCGTTTTGATGGGTGATGGCAACCAGCGCCGGCAGTTGGAAACAAGCGCCTACGGCGTTGGTAGGTTGAATTTCGTAGATCCTTTGCCCGGAGAAGAATTCCAGTTAGCCCTCGCCTCGGCAGATATTTTACTCGTTAATGAGCTCCCCGGCGTCCAGGAGATGGCTGTTCCCAGCAAATTAACGTCGTACTTCAACGCGGGACGGCCAGTAATTGCAGCCACGGATGAACAGAGCGTTACGGCCTTCGAATTGGCTGCATCAGGGGGTGGTATCCGCGTGAACCCAGCAGATCCCGGCGCACTCGTGGAAGCAGCTGAAGCTCTCGGGGAGAATCCGCTGGCAGGGGCCAAACTCGGAGAGCTCGGCCTCCGCTATCGACACGAAACATTGTCGGAGCACGTCGCGATTCGCCACTATGATGATTTCATCATGAGTCTGGCACCGTCGCGCAGCCGCTAGGCTGTGCGACTCTTCTTTCTGCACTATGGGGGCACTTTGGCTAAGCGCGCACTTATCACTGGCATCACGGGACAGGACGGCTCATACTTGGCCGAACTGCTGCTCTGCAAAGGCTACGAGGTTCATGGTTTAATCCGTCGGGCATCGACTTTCAACACTGCGAGAGTCGACCACCTTTATGTGGACCCGCACGACCCTCAGGCCCGGCTTTTTCTACACTATGGGGATCTGAGCGACGGAGCCCGACTGGTCACGCTGCTCGCTGAGATTAAGCCTGATGAGGTTTACAATCTGGCCGCACAGTCGCACGTTCGTGTTTCTTTTGATGAGCCTGAGCACACTGCAGACACAACCGGCGTTGGAACAATCCGGCTCCTGGAGGCTGTGCGCATGTCAGGCATTGAAACAAAGTTTTACCAAGCGTCCTCCTCGGAGATGTTTGGAGCTACGCCTCCTCCTCAGACTGAAGAGACACCGTTCTACCCCCGTTCCCCCTACGGTGCAGCCAAGGTCTATAGCTACTGGATCACCAAGAACTACCGTGAGGCGTACGGGATGTTCGCCGTCAACGGAATCCTCTTCAACCACGAATCCCCACGGCGTGGTGAGACGTTCGTGACCCGCAAAATCACGCGTGCTGTCGCCGCGATCAAGGCTGGCAAGCAAGATCTGCTGTACATGGGCAACTTGGATGCGGTGCGCGACTGGGGCTACGCGGCTGAATACGTCGAAGGCATGTGGCGGATGCTCCAAGCTGACGAACCGGACGATTTTGTCCTCGCGACTGGCGGCAACTACACCGTGCGTGACTTCCTCCAGATCTCCTTTGAACACGCTGGGTTGAACTGGGAAGACCACGTTCGCTTTGACAAGCGCTACCTCCGCCCGACCGAAGTAGATGCGCTCGTTGGCGATGCGTCGAAGGCGCAGGAAAAACTGGGTTGGAAGGCATCGGTCCACACGCCGGAGCTGGCGCGAATCATGGTGGACGCCGACATCGAGGCCTTGAAGCACGCCGGCAATCACTGGATTGACAATGTGCACCTCGAAAGCTGGAGAAACTGATGGCTGCGGACTTGTCCTTCGTGCCCGCGCCACTTGATCGTTCGGCGAAGTTCTACGTGGCTGGTCACAGGGGCTTGGTCGGCTCGGCGATCTGGCGAACACTTAAAAATGAAGGTTTCGAAAACCTGGTGGGACGCACATCAACAGACCTCGATCTGAAGAATCGCGACGATGTTCGCACGTTCTTTTCCGAAAACAGGCCGCGATACGTCGTGCTTGCTGCGGCAAAGGTGGGAGGCATCCTCGCCAATAACACCTACCCCGTAGATTTCCTGAGCGATAATCTACGCATCCAGCTCAATGTTCTCGATGCTGCCCGGGAAAACGGGGTTGAGCGGCTGCTGTTCCTCGGCTCCTCGTGCATCTATCCCAAATTTGCGGAGCAGCCGATCCGAGAGGACGCGCTGCTGACCGGGCACTTGGAGCCAACGAACGACGCGTACGCTATAGCGAAGATAGCCGGGATCATGCAGATTCAAGCCATTCGCCGCCAGTATGGACTGCCATGGATATCGGCCATGCCGACAAACCTATACGGGCCGGGGGACAACTTTTCACCAGAAGGGTCCCACGTTCTTCCGGCCTTGATTCGTCGCTACGACGAGGCTGCAAACTCCGGAGCTGAAAGTGTCACAAACTGGGGGACGGGCTCCCCAAGACGAGAGTTGCTCCATGTCGACGATATGGCGGCCGCTTGTCTGCACCTACTGGAGCATTATGATGGCTCCTCGCACATCAACGTGGGAACAGGGAGCGACGTCACCATCCGGGAATTAGCGTCAGTAGTGGCGAGTGCCGTTGGTTATCAGGGGGAAATTGAATGGGATTCCTCCAAACCCGATGGTACGCCCCGAAAGCTGCTCGATGTATCCAAACTCGCCGCTACAGGTTGGACGGCGTCAATCGATCTCGAAGAAGGCATCCGTGGGACCGTCAACTGGTTTCGCGCCAACTCTGCAGCCCTTCGGCAATAGTCGATAATATTCAAACTCGTTATTCTAACGGGCAACTACCAGTGGGGGATTCTTCTTGAGTCGAGACGCGAATTGGCGAATCCGGACGTCCCGTCTCTTGGGCGTCGTCGACGCACTTGTCGTATCTTGGGCCGTCATCGGAGCCTTCGTAGTTCGATTCGGACTCGAACCCAACTTCGTTGCGTCGGGCCAGGAGTTTACCTATGCTTGGCTGTCCGTGCTGTTGGCCGTTGCATGGTGGTTCATGCTGGGAGCTTGGAACAGCAGACAAAGTCGGATCTTAGGAGCCGGTGCGGACGAATATAAGAGAGTCGCAGCCGCCTCGCTCTGGCTCTTTGGGATGGTGGCGATCATCTCGTACGTGATCCGCGTAGATACCGCGCGGGGCTACGTTGGCATCGCCCTTCCCGTAGGACTCGCCGGGCTTCTGGCGGCCCGCTGGCTCCTGCGACAGCACCTGAATGTCAAACGTCAAAGGGGCGGCAGCATGTCCCGACTGCTGCTATTGGGCGGGCCAAGTGCAGTAGCGCACCTAGCAGCTTCTTTGGAGCGCGCCAAACACGCTGGGTACCTCCCAGTTGCCGCCTACACTCCCGGAGCCCATGATGGGCAAGTGGTCGAGCCCGATTCCGGACTCCGCGTCCTCGGCTACAAGCCAGAAACTGCATCCATTCTGGCCGCAATTGATGCTTGCGAGGCCGACGCCGTAGCTGTTTCAGCCGGGGTCCAACTACATCCGCAAACGTTAAGGCATCTGGGCTGGGAACTTGCGTCTAGGAACATCGGCCTCATCATGGCCCCAGCGCTAACCGATATCGCTGGCCCGCGAATTCACACCCAGCAGGTTGCCGGCTTGCCCCTCATTCACGTAACGACGCCAACGCTCGAAGGTGGGCAGCGGGTCGCCAAGCGCCTCTTCGACGTAGTCGTTTCTGCAGTCATGATTGTCTTGTCCTCCCCGGTAATGGTAATTCTGGCCCTCCTCGTAAAATTGGACAGCACTGGCCCAGTCCTTTTCAGGCAGGAGCGCGTGGGGATGGGTGGAGGACATTTTAGAATGTTGAAGTTTCGGTCGATGGTCGTAGACGCCGAGGAACGACTCGCGCAACTTGCGGAACAAAACCAAGGTCATGGCGTTCTCTTCAAACTCAAAAACGACCCGAGGGTAACGAACGTCGGCCGATTTCTGAGGAAGTTCAGCCTGGACGAGCTTCCTCAATTGTTCAATATTTTCGCCGGGTCGATGAGCCTCGTTGGCCCTCGGCCGCCCCTTCCCAGTGAAGTAGAAGCGTACGAACATGACGTGCGCCGCCGGTTATTGGTGAAACCCGGACTCACAGGCCTCTGGCAAGTGAGTGGCCGCTCAAATCTTTCATGGCAAGATTCCGTGCGATTGGACTTGTACTACGTCGAGAACTGGTCTCTGGCAGGAGATCTGATCATTTTGCTGAGAACCATCCGAGCCGTGTTCCGCGGCACAGGCGCGTATTAAATAAAGTCCGATTTGTGAAACCTCCCTCTGTGGGACGAAAGAAGAAACATGCGAATTTCAGTAGTTGGTTGCGGTTACTTGGGCGCGGTCCACGCTGCTTGCATGGCCAAGCTCGGCCATGAAGTGGTCGGCATCGATGTCGACGAGCGCAAGATCGCTGAGCTATCAGCGGCTTCTGCTCCATTTTATGAACCTGGACTGGAAGACCTGCTACGCGATGTTCAAGAAACCGGACGGCTTTCGTTTACGACCGATATGTCAGCCGCGGCCGGGAGCGAAGTGCACTTCATTTGTGTTGGCACACCCCAGAAGAAGGGGGAGAACGGCGCCGATCTGGCCTTTGTCGATGCTGCCACCGCCGCGTTATTGCCCTACCTCGAGCCCGGAAATGTTGTCGTTGGTAAGTCAACCGTCCCGGTTGGTACTGCTAAACGGCTGGAGGCGATGGTCTTGGAACGGGAGCCGAAGGCACACCTAGTTTGGAACCCCGAATTCCTTCGTGAGGGCCATGCCGTTGCTGACACTCTACGGCCTGATCGCCTCGTTTATGGCGTTGCCTCCGGCTCGGAGGATCACGCGTCGGTAACCCTGCTCGACGAGGTTTACGCTTCGACGCTAGAAGCGGGAACTCCCCGGCTGATCACCGATCACCCAACGGCTGAACTGGTCAAAGCCGCCGCCAACTCTTTCCTGGCCACCAAGATCTCCTTTATTAACGCCATGGCGGAGGTATGTGAAGCCGCTGGGGCCGACGTCACACACTTGGCAGACGCAATTGGGATGGACGACCGAATCGGTCGAAAGTTCCTGCACGCTGGTATCGGGTTTGGAGGCGGGTGCCTGCCTAAGGACATTCGTGCATTTATGGCACGTGCTGGCGAACTTGGTGCCGATCAAGCGCTGACCTTCCTTCGCGAAGTAGACGCTATCAACATGAGACGCAGGACACGAGTCGTCGAACTGACTCGCGAGCTTTGCGGTGGAGGGCTTCTCGGCAAGAAGATCACCGTCCTAGGAGCAGCTTTTAAGCCGAATAGCGACGATGTCCGTGATTCTCCCGCCCTCAGCATCGCAGCACAGCTTCAACTGCAAGGAGCAGTTGTGACTGTGACCGATCCTAAGGCGCTCGTAAACGCGGCCAAGCGATTTCCGGAACTTCAATACGAGCCTAACTTAGATACCGCGGTAGCCAGGTCCGACGCATTGCTCCTCTTGACCGAGTGGCAGCGGTACCAGGACATGGATCCCTATGTCCTTCGGACGGCGGTTACTACACCGCGAATTCTCGACGGCCGGAACGTCCTCGATGCAGGGAAATGGCGCGCCGCAGGCTGGACATATCGGGGACTAGGGCGGCCTTGATGAACGGAGGGAATATAAGAGAGAGTGAGACTCCCAGTGTCAACATTCGTCGCACACGAACGGGGGCGACATCGCGCCGTAAACGCAACCGTCGTTTGGTAGTTATCGCCGCTTGGGCCTTAGCAAGCCTTGGTGTGCTTGGCGCCGCGACGGCGTGGTTGGGATTTCAGGCCACGATCATCAGCGCAGAGCTGAAATCGGCCTCACAGTTACTCACTCCCCTCAGGGAAAGTATGCTACGGAATGATGTGAAGGGTGCGACCCTGGCCGTAGATGATCTAAAGATGCATACCGCCAAGGCTCACGCGGCCGCAATGGATCCAGTCTGGACTATTGCAGGATCCGTGCCTTGGTTGGGAAAGAATTTCCAAGCGGCGAGTGAAGTCGCCGCTTCCGCTGATGACATCGCCGGCCTCGCCGCCGTTCCTCTCGTAGGCGCTTTCCAGTCGCTCAATTGGGCGTCCCTGGCCCCCAAGGACGGAAGCATCGACGTGCTTCCGCTGACCCGGGCTGCACCGAAACTATCTATTGCGTCGCATGCAGTTACCCAGTCCCTAGGCCGATTGAACGCAATCAATGCAGACGAACTCTTACCGTCGGTCGCTGCACCGCTCATGGAGGTCAGGAACCAGCTCGCTTCCCTGGGCGATGGCCTCGAAACAGCGGCGGATGCGGCTGCAGTTGCTCCGGGCATGATGGGGGCCGATGGTCCCCGACACTACTTGCTGTTGATTCAGAATAACGCTGAAGCGAGAGCATCTGGCGGCATCCCTGGCGCACTGGCGGTACTCACAGTCGACGGTGGCAAGCTCGCGTTGGGCGAACAAAAAAGTGCCGCCGATCTCGGCGTCATGTCACCCGCTATGGCAGTCAACGCCGAACAGCAGCAGATTTATTCGCCCCGATTGGGCAAATATATGCAGGACGTAAATCTGACCCCGGACTTTCCCACTGCGGCCAGCACCGCTCAAGCGATGTGGAAGAGAAAAACTGGGCAACTAGTTGACGGAGTAGTTTCCATTGACCCGGTTGCACTCGGATACATGTTGGACGCAATGGGCGCAGTCAAAATTAGCAAACCCGAGCTCGTTGCAGCAGCTGGCGGCCGCTTGCCAACTGAGCTTTCTGGCAAGAATGTGGTGGCGACATTACTCTCAGATGTCTATGCCAAGATTGAACAACCTAAGCTTCAAGACGCATACTTCGCGGGCGTGGCGCAGGAAATATTCGCAGCCTTATCAAGCGGCAAGGGCGATCCAAAAGCTCTCGTCGAGGGCATTACGCGGGGGGCAGCAGAGGGCCGCGTACTTCTTTGGTCCAGGTCGGACAAAGAACAGACATTGTTTGCGAAGTATCCGCTGAGCGGATCGATCGCCGGTCCCAGCGTCTCCCCCGCGCAGTTCGGTGTGTACTTCAACGATGGCACAGGCGCAAAAATGGACTATCACGTGAGACGAACTGTGCAGCTCATCGAGGAGTGCCCTGCTGATGGTTACTCTGAGGTGAAGGTGCGGATCACAAGCACCAACGCCGCGCCGAAGGATGCGGCAACGTCCCTACCTGCCTATGTGACGGGAGGGGGCGCGTTTGGCGTTCCGGCGGGTAGCGTGCAAACGAATGTCATCGCGTATGGCCCTGTGCAGTCGAACGTCGAAACAGCGTTACTTGCGGGCACGAAAATTGGCTTCGCCTCTCATAGGCACAGCGGCCGCCCAGTAGGGTCAGTTACCGTCCGCCTCGCCCCTGGCCAAAGCAGCGTCGTCGAGTTCACCTTCGACAAAATAGTGCAGCACAAAGAGCCTCAACTAGCCGTGACACCCACCGCGCAGGCGCTGAAGGACGTGATTTTGCCGACGCAAACCGCAAAGTGCGCTCCGGCGGCATAGCCAACTCATTAACAGTATGTAAAGTGTTTGGATTCACTTTGGAGCCGCCCCAGTTGGGGTGCTAATCTCTCCTTGGGTTAAACCACGAGATTCGCCCCACGGTCACATGGGGATGGGGAATCTCCACAAATATGTGACATCCGTGTAAAAAGGTCTCAGGGGGGACAAATGAAGAAGTCTATTGCTGCGCTTGCGCTTGCAGGAACCATCGCACTAGCTGGTGCCGCGCCGGCACTGGCCACCTACCCGGCACCCGGAACCGGAACCGGAACGGTGTCCGACGGCACCGTAGCACCCGGGGAAGTATTCACCTTCTCGGGAACCGGCTTCCTGGCGGGTGAAACCATCACTATCACCATCACCCTGACCAGTACTCCGCAGGCTCTGGGTGGCGGCTTCTCGGGTGGCGCCAGCATGTCGGTTCCGTCCAAAATCAACGTTCTGGCAGCTCCGCAGAAGATCACCACAACTGCGGCCGCTGACGGTTCCTTCTCCGTCCCGATCCGCTTGGGCAAGCCGGGAACCTACACCCTGACCGCGGTGGGCAATACTTCCGGCCACACCGTGACGCAGAGCGTGACCGTAGTTGCTGGCGCTGACAGGGGCGTCGTCAACGGCTCCGGCAGCCTTGCCAACACTGGTGGCAACGGCGCTAGCCTGGCCAACACCGGCAGCTTGGCCAACACTGGTGCTGACTCCAGCCTGGTGCTGTGGTCGCTCGTTGGTGCGGGTGCACTTGCAGCCGGTGCCGCATCGGTGGTCGTAGTCCGCCGCCGTGCTAACGCTGAGGCATCTGTCTAAGCAGCGAGCTGTACGCTTGAAAGCAAGTGGGTTGTTCCGGACTACCGGAACAACCCACTTTTTTGTTTTCGATTAACAGTGCGAGTTCGTTAAACAGGGAAGCCCCGACAAGCTGTCGGGGCTTCCCAGGTCTTGGCTTCTATCGGGACTAACCGTTGAATTCTTTCATCCAGGCCTTCAAATCTTCGCCGAACTCAGCGCGCTCGGAAGCCAGCGTGATAACTGCCTTCAGATAACTGAGCTTGTCGCCTGTGTCGTAGCGGCGACCGCGGAAGACAACCCCGTAAACGCCGCCCCCGTCGCCGTCCGCCCCAGCGAGGGTTTGAAGCGCATCCGTCAGCTGGATCTCGCCGCCCCGACCGGGCTCTGTCTTCTCGAGGACATCGAAGACGGCCGGGTGCAGCACGTAGCGGCCGATGACAGCCAGGTTGGACGGCGCTTCGTCTACTGACGGCTTTTCCACCAGGCTGTTCACCCGGACATAGCCCTCGCCATCAACTGCTGAGATATCCGCGCAGCCGTAGGCACTGATCTGGGACGGCTCCACCTCGATGAGGGCAATTACGGAACCACCGGTCTTAGCCTGAACGTCAATCATCGTGGTCAGGAGCTCGTCCCGCTCGTCGATGAGGTCATCACCCAGCAACACCGCGAAAGGCTCATCACCGACGTGCTGGCGGCCGCACAGCACGGCATGGCCGAGGCCCTTGGGCTCGCCCTGGCGGACGTAGTGAATGGGTCCCAGGCCAGCGGCATGCTGGACCGCGTCGAGGCGAGCCTGGTCGCCCTTCAGCTCGAGCGTGCGCTCGAGAGCGGGCGCCCGGTCAAAGTGATCTTCCAGTGCGCGCTTGTTGCGCCCGGTGATCATCAGAACGTCGTTCAGGCCGGCGTTAATTGCCTCCTCAACCACGTACTGAATGGCCGGTGCATCCACTACCGGAAGCATCTCCTTCGGCATCGCCTTGGTGGCAGGCAGGAAGCGCGTGCCCAAACCGGCGGCAGGAATAACTGCTTTACGTACTGATTTCCCCAATGTCATGATCGAACCTTACAAATTGACTTGCAAAAAGTGAAATTTCGCTGCCCAGATTTCGGCGTGCAGCATGACTCCCGTAGCTTTTCCTTATGGGGAAATGGAGCCGAGTCGACGTGGCAGGATCTGCGCGTGCCCTGCTGGCTCTGTATCTAACCGCCCTTGCGTTCGTGGCGTTCTGGCCGACCCCCGTGGACCGTCCCGTTGCTGGACGGTTGCAAGCCGTGCTGTTTGCCCTCCACCACTCCGGGCTTCCCGAGCTGATCAATTACAGCTTCGTGGAGTTCGCGTCCAACATCCTGATGTTTGCCCCGATCGGCATGCTTGCAGCCCTCTCTTTCCCGGCGTTTCATCGAGGGCGGATCGTGTTGAGCGCCTTTCTGGCGTCATGCTGCATCGAGCTGGGACAGCAGCTCTTCCTGCACGACCGGTTCCCCAGCGCCATGGACATCGTGGCGAATACTGCAGGGGCGATGGTGGGGGTTTGGGTGCTGGGAGTTGTTGAGGAGTGGCTTCGGGAGCGGAGCGGCAGCGCCAGCCGGCGGTAAGGGCATTTGATTTCGACCGACTCAACCGGCGAACTTCGGTTCCCGCTTTTCCTGGAACGCCTTGAAGCCCTCTGCGTAGTCCTCCGTCTTGCACAGCCGCGCCTGCTCGGCGTTCTCCTCCTGCATTGCGGTCCACAGGCCCAGTCGCTGGTCGCGGATGTGGGCCACCAGCTCCTTGCTGGCCTTGAACGCGCCCGTAGCGCCGGTTGCCACCTTCGCCACAATCGCACGCGTTGAGTCGAGCAGCTCGTCCGCCGGCAGGGCCCGGCTGAACATGCCCTGGGCCACGGCTTCGGTGCCGGAGATCAGCTCCGCCGTGTAGATCAGGTCCAGCGTGCGGTGCATGCCCAGCCGCTCGGTGAAGTACCAGTGCCCGCCCGAATCCAGCGTCGCCCCGAGCTTGGCAAACGGCGAGCCGAACTTCGCGTTCTCCGCCACGTATACGACGTCCGTGGCCAGCAGCAGCCCCAGCCCCACGCCAAGGCAGGCGCCCTGGGCTGCCGCGAAGGTTGGCGTCGCGAAGGCACTCATCTTCTGCAGCAGCGGCTGCACCAGCCCGCCCAGGTACGCCTCGGCGTCGTCGTTCTCCGGCGTGACGCCGGCGATGTCGCGGCCCGCGCAGAAGGCGCGCCCCTCTCCCCTGAGCAGCAGCGCCCGCACCTCACCGCGCGAGGCGGCGGCAGCGGCGTCGTCGTACGCCTGGGACAGCTCCGCCAGCGCCTGCTCGTCCAGCGAGTTCAGCTTGTGCGGGGCATTGAGGACCACTTCGGCGACGCCGTCGGCGATGGAGAGGGAGATCATTGGTTCCTTCTTTCGGGATGCGGCGGGGGTTGCTCTTACACGTCGAAGTCGACGGTGACTTCCTTGCTAGTGGGGTGCGACTGGCACGTCAGGACGTAGCCCTTGTCCAGCTCATCCTGCTCCAGGGCGTAGTTCTCGTCCATGGTCACGGTGCCGGTGACCACCTTGGCGCGGCAGGTGCCGCACACTCCCCCGGCGCACGCGAACGGCACGTCCGGGCGGACCCGCAGCGCGGCGTTGAGGATGGACTCGCGGGCGTGCGTGGGGCTGGACACGTCGCCCTGCAGGCCGTCCAGCTTGAACGTGATCTTGTACGTCTCTTGGGACTCGTCTTCCACGACGGGCCGGCCGGCGTTGCCCTCGGGCCGGTCCGGCTTGCCGGAGGTGAACAGCTCGAACCGGATGTGCTCCGGCTTCACGCCGCGCTCGGCCAGGGTGTCGCGGCACAGCTGCACCAGCTCGAACGGCCCGCACAGGAACCACTCGTCCACGTCGTCCGCGTGGATGGCGGTGCCCAGCAGCGCCCGCAGCTTCTCGGCGTCGATCCGGCCGCTCAGCAGCGGCGCGATCCGCTGCTCCCTGGACAGCACGTGGTGCAGCGCCAGGCGCTGCGGGTACTTGTCCTTCAGGTCGGCGAGCTCCTCGAGGAACATCACGTCCATGGCGGCCTTGTTGGCGTAGATCAGGTCAAACCGGGTGTCCGGGTTGGCGGCCAGCAGCGTCCGGGCGATCGCGATCACCGGCGTGATGCCCGAGCCCGCGGCGATCGCCACGAAGCTGCCTGGCTCCCCCGCCAGGTCCTCCGGATGGTTCATGGAGTTCATGACGTTCTGCTCCACCGCCTGGCCGTCCCGGCCGTGCTTGGACACGAACGCGCCCATGGGGCTCATCACGTCCAAGCTGTCCCCCGCCTTCAGCTCGGCGTTGGCCCACGTGGAGAACAGCCCGCCCAGGTCCTTCTTGATGGCCACCCGGATCTCGCTGCTGCCGTCCACGAAGCTGCGCGGCTCGGCGCAGATGGAGTAGCTGCGGCGGATCTCCTTCGGCTCGCCGGCCTCGTCCGGGAGCGTGGTGCGCAGGGCCACGTACTGGCCCGGCAGGTAGTCGAACTGCCCGGCCAATTCGGCTGGCACCGCGAAGGTCACCTCGATGGCGTCCTCCGTCAGCCGGCGCACCTCCGCGACGGTGAGGGAATGGAAGGACGGACGACGGCGGCCGGCGGCCTGCGCCGATTCGGCTGCGGTCTGGCGGACAACGGGCATGGGCTTTTTCCTTACAGGACTTTGAAGTAGTCGAACGGTTCCTTGCAGTCCTGGCACACGTACAGCGCCTTGCAGGAGGTGGAACCGAAGCGGGTGAGTTCCTTGGTGTTCAGCGACGAGCACTGCGGGCACTTCACGGCCAGGCTCAGCCGGACCGGACCGTTGTGGCCCAGGGCTGCGCGGCCGGTGGGAGGGGCGATGCCGTACTCCCGCAGCTTGGCCTTGCCGGACTCGGTCATCCAGTCCGTGGTCCACGCCGGCGCCAGCACCAGTTCCACGTGCACGCTGGGGTAGCCCTCCTGGTGGAAGGCCTTTTTGAGATCGTCCCGGATGGCGTCCATGGCCGGGCAGCCCGAGTACGTCGGCGTGATGGTGACCTGGACAGCCGGCACCGGCCCGCCGTCGTCGAACAGTTTGACGCTTCTGAGGATCCCGAGGTCCTCGATGGTGAGCACCGGGATCTCGGGGTCGCACACCGTGGCGGCGACGGCCCAGGCCTTCTGCTCGGCGGTTTCCGCTGTCCGCGTCTCGAAGTCGGCGACGTACATGGTCACCAGCCCGCTCCGGGATGCTCCCGGGCCAGTACCTGCATTTCGGCCAGGACGTAGCCCAGGTGCTCCGAGTGCTGCCCGCGGCGGCCGCCGCCCGGCGCTGCCGGGACGTCCGGCACCTCGAGCTCGGCTTCCTGGAAGACTTCGCCGGTGAGGCGGTCAAAGTCAGCCCGCAGGCTGGAAGGCTCGACGGCGGCGCCGGCTTCAGTCAGGCGGGTGGTCAGTGCGTCGTCCGCGAAGAGCTCCCCCACGTACGGCCAGATCAGCTTGAAGCCGTTGATGATGCGGCGGCGGGACTCGTCCGTGCCGCCGGCCAGGCGGAGGACCCACTGGGCGCTGTGGTCGCGGTGGTAGTCCACTTCCTTCACGGCCTTGGCGGCGATGGCGGCGATGGTTGCGTCCGTGGACTCGGTCAGCCGGCGGTACAGCTCGAACTGGTAGTAGCTCACCACGAACTGCCGGGCGATGGTGACGGCGAAGTCCCCGTTGGGCTGCTCGAACAGGTGCGCGGAACGGAACTCGTGCTCGCGGCGGAAGTAGGCGAGGTCATCCTCACTCTTGTCCCAGGCGCCGCCGGCGTAGCTGAGGAGGCTGCGGGCGTGGCCCAGCTGGTCCAGGGCGATGTTGCCCAGGGCCACGTCCTCCTCCAGCTCCGGGGCGCGGGAGATCCAGTGGCCCAGGCGCTGGGCGAGGATCAGGGCGTCGTCACCCAGGCGCAGCGCGTACTCGGCCACGTCCTCGGTGGGCCTGACCAGGCCGGTGCGGACCTCAAGCGCGATGTCCTCCGGTCGGAGCGCGTTGCCCGGCGTGATGCGGGTGGCGCTGGCGCTTCCATCGCCTGAGGCGCCTGCGCCCGCGACGCCGACGGAGATGTCGCGGTGGCCTGTGGTTTCTGTTGTTTCCGGAGTGGTCCTGCTCTCTGATGTCACAGGTGCTTCACGCCTTCGCTCTTGGTGTAGTACGTGGCGTGCCGGTAGTCCTTGCCCTGCGGCGACTCGAAGAACGCGCCCTTGGCATCGGGATCGCTGGAGGCGATGGCGTCCGCCGGGACCACCCAGATGGACACGCCCTCGTTGCGACGGGTGTAGAGGTCGCGGGCGTTGCGCAGGGCCATGGCGGCATCCGGCGCGTGCAGGCTACCGGCGTGCACGTGGGACAGGCCGCGGCTGGACCGGACAAAGACCTCCCACAGGGGCCAGACGCCGCGGTGGGCGGTTTCGGCGCCTGGCGCCGAGGCCACCGGGACCTTTGCAGCGGAGCTTTCTACTGCTCCGGCGGAGCTGGCCGGTACTTCCGGGTTCCCATGGGGCGTCATGCTGCGTATTCCTTCTGCTTGTTAACCTGCTTGGCCGCATAACTGGCGGCTGCCTCGCGGACCCAGGCGCCGTCGTCGTGCGCCTGCCGGCGGCGCTCAAGCCGCTGCGAGTTGCAGGGGCCGCGTCCGGCCAGGACTTCCTTGAATTCGTTCCAGTCCAGCGGGCCGTGTTCCCACTTTTTGGTGTCCTCGTTGAAGCGGACCTCGCTGTCCGGGAGGGTGAGGCCCAGGACCCTGACCTGCTCCACCATCATGCCGACGAACCGCGAGCGCAGCTCGTCGTTGCTGAAGCGCTTGATGTTCCAGGCCATGGACTGTTTGGAGTTGGGGGAATCGTCGTCCGGCGGGCCGAACATCATCAGGGCCGGGGCGTACCAGCGGTTCACGGCGTCCTGGGCCATCTGCTTCTGCGCGGGCGTTCCGTTGGAGAGCTCGAGGAGGATCTCGAAGCCCTGGCGCTGGTGGAAGGACTCTTCCTTGCAGATGCGGACCATGGCCCGGCCGTAGGGTCCGTACGACGCGCGGCACAGGGGCACCTGGTTGCAGATGGCGGCGCCGTCGACGAGCCAGCCGATGGCACCCATGTCCGCCCAGGTCAGAGCCGGGTAGTTGAAGATCGATGAGTAGCGGGCCTTGCCGGCGATGAGGTCGTCCATCATCTGGTCCCTTGACTGGCCCAGCGTCTCGGCGGCCGAGTAGAGGTAGAGCCCGTGGCCGGCCTCGTCCTGGACCTTGGCCATGAGGATGGCCTTGCGCTTCAGGCTGGGTGCGCGGCTGATCCAGTTGGCCTCCGGCTGCATGCCGATGATCTCCGAGTGAGCGTGCTGCGAGATCTGGCGCAGGAGGGTCTTGCGGTAGGCGGCAGGCATCCAGTCTTTGGGCTCGATGCGGGAGTCCTGGGAGATCACGCGGTCAAAATACGCCTGGCCTTCGGCCTCCAGCTGGGCCTGGTCTTCTGTGGTTTCCTGGGGGGCTGCCGGCTGGTCAGGCACTGACTGCAGATTCTGCGCTGCCATGGTTGCTCCTATGCATTCACGTCCGTACTCGGATTATTTACCGACCGTTCGTTCAGGATATGCGGAAGCGGCGAAGGGCGTCAAGCAAGCCCGTGGTGTTTCTGCCTCCGTTGGTGGGCCTACGCCGAGGCCATGTCACGTTCGGGCAGCGGGACCCCGCCGGACTTGTCCCCCAGTTCAACTGTGCCGGGACGAACTCATTGGAGGGGCGGCTGGACCGCGAGTAGATTGACCGGATGACCGACCGAGACGACTTTCTCATCTGGATCAGGACAACGCTGTATCAGGCGGAGCTCGCCCTTCACAATGGCGACGCGGCTCCACGCCGGGCAATCTGGTCCAGCAGCGAGCCTGTCAGCATACTGGGTGCACTGCGTAACGCTTATGGCAAGGACGAAGTGGACGAGGTCTTCACCTTCCTCGAAGGAAGTTTTTCGGACTGCACGTCGTACGCATTCGAGCTCCAAGCGTATGACGTAGTGGGTTCCATGGCCTACACCGCCGGTTTGGAGCACACCGCAACTTCCGTCGACGGTAAGCCGCGCAGTTATACCTTGCGCGCAACCCAGGTCTACCGCCGTGAGGGCGGCGAGTGGAAAGTAGCCCATCGCCACGCCGATACTGTGACCGAGTGATGTGCCGCATCAGCGGCGGGAGCAGCGATTCCGTTGGATTAACTGGCCAGTCATCGGCCCGTGCTTCGATGCATGTGGTGGGCGAGAAATTCGGCGTCTGCGCCGACACCTGAGAGCAGACCCGACTTGAAAGTGTGCATCCAGTGCAGCCCGAGGAAGTACAGGCCCGAGATTGGCGTGACGCCATGTTGTTGGATGGGACGGCCACGGTCGTCGAACACCGGAATTCTGACCCAGTCGAAGTCGTGGGCGTAGCCGGTGGCCCAGATGATCGTGTTGATGCCTAGCCCCGTGAGATCCAGCGAGGCGGCCTCTTCCACCGCGGGAAGACGGATCGGCTCCTGCGGCTCTTCCTGGGCGAGTTCCTCCTCGATCCCTCTACTGACGAACTGACGCGCCGCCACCAAGAAGTCGACGTAGGCTTTGTCGGCCTCATCAAGTACCTGATTCGCGTTGGCCTGGACAGCGAGATTCCTGCCAGCCGTTCCGATGACTCTGCCGATCACCCTGACGCCATCCAGGGCGAGTTGCCGGGCGTTGACGTCGTATCCGCCGTTCACGCCGGTGACGACGGTTGAAGGTGGGTATTGACGAGCGGGAAAGCTGTCGATCGTCTGCGCAAAACGGCCCAGAGCCTCCAGCCACCAGTAAACGTCCTTACCCCTGAAGCGTCTCGGCGCGCGTCGGTGCCGACTCACCGAAAGGTACACGCTGCGCCCAGCGTGCAGGAGTTCGTCGGCGATCTGACAGCCGGAGGCACCGCTGCCCACGACCAGCACGCCTCCTGCCGGCAGCGCCTCCGGGCAACGGTAGTGCGTGGGGTCGGTCTGCATCACCGATGGTGGGACGTCATGCGCGAACTGGGGAATACGTGGAAGCTGGAACGGTCCGGTCGCGATCACTACGCGTTGCGCGTGGATGGAACGTTCAGCCAGGGACACCTCAAAGCCCTTGCCGGTGCTTTGCTCAGCCAGGGTGAGGACTTCTGTGTGCTCCCGCACCGGGGCCCCTGTGCTCACGGCATAGGCCTGCACCAGACCAAGGATCTCGCTGTAGTGGGCGAAACCGTCGGGATCGTTTCCCCGGTACGTGTAGCCCGGCAGTTGAAGTGCCCAGTTCGGAAACTGAAAGCGCAAGGAATCCCACCTTTCGGCGCGCCAGCGTTCGCCGATTCGCCGACGCTCCAAGACGACGTGCTCTCGCCCTCGCTGCTGCAGCACGTTGCTCATCGCGAGCCCGGCTTGGCCGCCCCCGATGACAACGACGTCGTGCTGCTCCTCCATGCTTTACTCCGGTGAACAGGTGATATGTCGAGCGTAGCAGCGGCAGCGTGCAGGTGTGGAGAGAGGCCATCGCCCGAGCCAATCCCCACCGGTCCGCTGAGGAACCGCCTCGACATGGAAAAACCTTGGAGGCACACCCTAAAACGTGGGGGTTAAAACGCTCTCCCACCCTCAGGTCCAGCACGTATTTCCCAATGTGCAGGGCACACACTGGAGTGTCACTGAAGCAGAAGTAGCCGCGAACCGAAGCTTCAGGTCGCCGGGTCCGGTACGCACTCCCCCCGTTTGCACCGGACCCGGCGAACGACTCCCAGTTCACCCGTAAATGTGGGTTCAGGACTCTGACGGTCCCGCAGCAGGGGCAGCCGAGGAACGAGTCTCCTTCACCGGCCCGGCGGCTGCGCAATCAGCACCGTGGCGTTTGGGCGAAAAGTGACCGCGCCGGGACGCTTCCAAGATGACATTGCGGATGTGGGTGGGGAGCTCTCTTTTTACGGCAGCCACGTCGGGGCCGTTGCCATTTTTCAGAACTGCTTCAATATCGCGGCAGTAGGCTGCGAGGCGAACCGCGCCGGCCATCTCGGAACTGGCTCGGAGGCTGACCACTGCGTCCAGTTTCTCGGCCGCATCCCCGCGTTTAAGGGTAGTGAAAATTCTTAATCCCCTTGCGAGCAACTGCAGCAAGTAGTCCTCCATAAATGCCTCGGCCGCAGCTTCGCCAGCGTCCTCCCAGATGTCCTGCAAAGCGCCCTCGTCCAGTACAGGGAAGTCGTCACCCGGCTCGCACCTCATGTCAGAACACCTCCATTTTGGCCCTCGGGTACCGCTGGCCCGGCCGAAGAGATTACCCAGAAGACGCTTGGCCAGGAGGCAACCACCCAGGATCGTCGCCACCGTTCACCCTCATACCAGCCGGACCCGACGCTACTGGGGGGAGCGCTGCCGGGTCCGGCTGCCTGCCCCGCCGCTCGTGCTGGCAGGCTCTCAGCGGCGGGACAAGACCAATACTGAGAGCCAACCCTTGGAAAAAGGTGGGAACTGCGCGATCAAAGTTGCCTCGGGCCACCAATTTGAGGGGGCGGAAAGCACGCCTCATAAAAAGGGGCCCGGCGGGAGGACTTCCAGCACCTTGCCCGCGACGGCTTCCGTCTGGGAGTGTGCATAGCCTGTCACCCGGGCCCTATGGAAAGGTTGCTCACCAGGGAGTATTCAGGCGGCTGATCAGCGAAATCCTCGCTGATCACTCCAACGCCCGCCGGAAACCTGCGATGCCGCCAGCCGAACCATAACTCCCGTTCCGCCCCATAAGCCGGTTGGCCAGCAGCGCCTCCTCGGACACCGCTTGCCCCGCAAAGCTGGCCAGCCACCCCGCAAAGGCCTCCACTGCCCGCTCACGGCGAGTACCGCCGTCGTGCGTGTCCATGACCTCCCCAAACCGCAAGATGCAGTCCGTCCGCGGCCACAGCAATTGACTTAACGTGGGTCTACCGGTGCGGCCGGGCCTATTCGGCTGGGTCCGGTCCAAGTGCGGAGTCTCAAAGAATCCCATCAGCTTGGGGGAACAAGAATGTCCACAGAAATCACCGCACAATCAGTTGGGCGGTCGAGTGATCGCAGCGGGAGCGCTCCTGGCTGTGCTCGGATATATTTGCCCGTTTGGATCAGGTGGTACGGAAGGCCCAGAATTCGGCAACGCGCACATTGGCGTGGTCACCAGACCGGGATTTGATCCATCCATTCACATGCGCGGCAGTCCTACCCGCTGCTCCGGCGCCAGGTTGCGGAACCTGTCAAGATGCATGCGGCCAGTGGGAGGTAGGGCGCATCTCCTAAACGCCGGGCCTAGGCGATGACAGCGGCATGATCGAGCGTTAGTGTGCCTGTCAGTGGAAACTAACGGGATCCAGAAGGGATCTGCGGCCATAGTTCGAGGTCGCCCATGAGGGCACCCCAAGGAAGGGAACCGCGATCATGAAACTGACGACCAACACGCCGC